>CAZLLM010000048.1:0-7038 GCA_964560405.1 uncultured Prevotella sp. | reverse complement strand
GAGATTATAAGAGAGTTGGGATGCCGCCCGCAGGCTCCGCGGAAAAGGCGCGGAACGGGCAGGCAGCGTACCGCATGCGCCCCCGCTCGCAAGCCTTGCGGAGGCGATTATTCGCCGGGCGGAAAGGGCCGGTTATACGCCGGAAAAGCGTAACTTCGCGGCACAGTTCACCAACGCATAGGGAAATGTACACATGGTTCGAGTGCAAGGTAAGGTATGAGAAAGGCTCCGCCGACGGCAAGGCGAGGAAAGTTACGGAGCCCTACCTCGTGGACGCGATGAGCTTCACAGAGGCCGAATGCAGGATAAAGGCGGAGATGCGGCCTTTCATGAGCGGCGATTTCCAGGTGTCGGACATACGGCGGCTGCGCATAGCGGAGCTGATAGAGACGGACGAGGAGGCCGCCGACAAGTGGTACATGTGCAGGCTGGCCTTCATAACGCTCGACGAGAAGAGCGGCGCGGAGAAGCAGTCGGCGCACTCCGTCATCGTGAAGGCCGCCGGGCTGAGGGAGGCCGTAAGGCGGCTGGACGGGGAGATGAAAGGCACGCTGATCGACTACACGATAACTTCCGTCTCCGAAACAAAGCTGATGGGGGTGTTCCACTATCAGGAGCCCGCCCCGGAGGGATACGTCAGGGCAGGCGATGGAGGCGGGCGGAATCCGTAAGGCGCTGCAGGAGGTGCGCGGCGGGCTGCCCCCCGGCGTGTCGCTCGTGGCCGTGTCGAAAACCCACCCGGCCGGAAGCGTCATGGAAGCATACAGCGCGGGGCAGCGCGCCTTCGGAGAGAACCGCCCGCAGGAGATGGCGGAGAAGCGCGCCGCCCTGCCCGAAGACATCGAATGGCACATGATAGGGCGCCTGCAGACCAACAAGGTTAAGATGATAGCGCCTTTCGTGGCGATGATACACTCGGTGGACTCCGATAGGCTCCTGCGGGAGATAAACAGGCAGGCGGAGCGCTGCGGGCGCACAATCAGCTGCCTGCTGGAAGTCCGCGTGGCGCAGGAGGACACCAAGGCGGGATTCCTCCCCGGCGAATGCCGCGCCTTCCTCGAAGAGGGCGGATGGAGAAGCCTGCGGAACGTGCGGATATGCGGCCTGATGTGCATGGCCACGAACACTGACGACGAAGAGAGGGTGCGCGGAGAGTTCAGGACGGCTTACAGCCTGTTCCGCGAGCTGAAAGAATCGTTCTTCCGCGACAGCGCCGGGTTCCGCTTCCGCTCGTGGGGGATGAGCCACGACTACAAGACGGCCGTAAGCGAAGGCGCGAACATAGTGCGCATAGGCACGCGCATTTTCGGCGCGCGAGGCTGAAAGCGGGCCGCGCGCCCGACGCCGCCGGCGCGGAACGCATCAAGCAGGAACATGGACACTTTAAGGAAATACTTCCCCGGGCTCACTGCCGCGCAGGCGGAGCGGTTCGGACGGATGCAGGCGCTGTACGAGGAGTGGAACGCCAAGATAAACGTCATTTCGCGCAAGGACATCGGGAACCTCATGCCCCGCCATGTGCTACATTCGCTCTCGATAGCGAAAATCGCCGCCTTCGAGCCCGGCACCGCCGTGCTGGACGTGGGCACGGGCGGCGGGTTCCCCGGCATCCCCCTCGCGGTGATGTTCCCGCAGGCGCGGTTCCGCCTGATAGACAGCACGGGCAAGAAAATCTTCGTAGCCAGCAGAATCGCGGAAGCCTTAGGCCTTGAGAACGTCAGCTTCGCGCACATGAACGCGGCCGAAGAGCGCGGGAAATACGACTTCATAGTGGCGCGGGCCGTAGGCGACCTTTCCAGGCTGGTCGGCATGACGTGCAAGAACGTCTCAGGCGCAAGCCGCAACCGCCTGCAAAACGGCATAATCGCCCTGAAAGGGGGCGACTTCAGGCAGGAGCTGCAAGACTGCCGGGACGTGTGCAGGAACAGGCGGAACATCTCCGTCGGGGAAATAACGGAATGGAGCGTGCAGGACTTCTTCCCCGAAAGCATCTTCGAGGGGAAATACATAATACACATACCACTGACGGCAAACGCACGGACATGATACGCATAGAGACTTTTGTCGTAAACATGATACGCGAAAACTGCTACGTCGTTTCCGACGAAAGCGGCGAGGCTGTAATAATAGACTGCGGCGCATACTACGACAAGGACAAGCGGCGCATACGGGAGTACATCGCGGCAAACAGGCTTTCGCCCAAACGCCTGATATGCACGCACGGACACTTCGACCACGTGATGGGAAGCCGCTTCATCTGCGACGAATACGGCCTGAAGCCGGAGCTGCCGCCCGAAGACATCGGCCTTTACAACAGCTGCGAAAGGCAGCTCGCCGTCTTCGCAGGGCTGGACGAGAACCTGCGGATGCCGGAAGCCTGCGCCATAAGCCGCAGCGAAAAGATACGCTTCGGCACGCACGCCCTCTCGGTGATACCCGTGCCCGGCCACACGCCCGGCGGAACCGCCTTCTACTGCGCGGAAGAAGACGCCGTATTCAGCGGCGACAGCCTGTTCTACGGCAGCATAGGCAGGACGGACTTCCCCTACGGAGACGAGCGGCTGCTGACAGAAAAGCTGAAAGAGAACCTGCTGACGCTGCCCGAAAGCGTCAGGGTCTTCCCCGGCCACGACCGCCCCACATCAATAGGCTTTGAGAAAAGAAGCAACCCCTACCTTACGGCACTCTGAACAACACACAACCGCCGCCCTATCAAACTGGTAAAGAAAATAACGCGCATTGCGACGGCCGCTTTGCTTAGCGGCTGCGCCCTGATGCTGCTGTTGCCGAGCCTGCCGTATTTCCAAAAAAGCCTGACAGCTCACTTATCAGACGCGCTGTCGCGAAAGACAGGCGCGGAAGTGTCAATCGGGAAAATCGAAATAGGGCTGTTCAACCGGGTTATCCTTCATGATGTGGCCGTCAAAGACAAAAAGGGCGCGGACATAATATCGGCGGAACGCCTGTCGGCGAAAATCAAGGTGGGCTCGCTGGTGAGGCCTCCGCTGACAATAAGGACGATAGAGCTGTACGGCGCGGAAATCAACGTTTACAAAGACCGCGAAGGACAGCCCTGCAACTTCAGCTTCATCGCCGACTCCCTTTTTTCGGAGAAAGGCGGCGGCTCTCCGCCGGATTTGCGCATAAAGTCCGTAATATTGGGGCGGGCTGCTTTCAACTACGACGTGAAAGACGCCGCCGCGAAAAAGGGATTCGACATAAACCATATCCGCGTCAGGGATTTGTACGCAAGCGCCAGCCTGCGCATCAGAAAGAGCGGCGTATATGAAATCCGCGTAAGAAACCTCGCGTTCAGGGAAAAGTGCGGCATCAGCTTGCGCCGCGCTTTTATGACATCTGCCATCGGCAAGAGGAAATGCAACGTGCCCGTATTGGAATTTGAAACGGACAACAGCAAAGCGGCCGTGAAAGATTTGTCTATCCCCTTGTCTGACGCGGAAGCGGAGGACGGCGGATGGGGCGCCGCGGACATTGACTTGGGGCTGCAAGACGTGAACGCCTTTTTCCCCGCCTTGAAGCTGCCCGGCCGGAAATACCGCATAAGCGCGAGAATGAACATTGCAGGCGGCGCGGTCTGTTCGCCCGCAGTGCGCATAACTAACGGGAAAAGCGAAAATCTCAATGCGGCTGTACGTTACAAAAGCCCCAAGCAGTTCAGCGCTCGGATAAACAGCCTGTACCTGTCGGAAGACGAGGCTGCATTAATCGCAAGGATTGCCGCAAAAGACACGGCTTTCAGCAAGTTCGCGAGAAGCGCGGGATACGTAAGGTTCAAGGGCGAAGCAAAATGCGAAGCAGGCGGACTGGATGTGCGAGGCACGTTAGGCACGCGGGCAGGAGACCTGACTTGCTCCGCAACCGTATCCGGCGGTTTCAGCGTGAAAGCGGAATCCGGCAGCCTGCATTTGGGCAGGCTGCTTTCCATGCCCGGCACGCTTGGCAAAGCCTCCCTGAGCATAGAATGCAAAGGCGCAGGGGGAAAAGAGTTCGCGGCAGCCGCCCACGTGCGGCATATAGAGATAAAAGAATACAGCTGCCGGAACGCGGAAATAACTCTCGCAAGCCGCGAGAACCGGCTGCAATGCAGCCTGAAGACCGGCGACCCTAACTTGGAATCGCAGCTTTCGGCAAGTCTGTACAACGAAAACGGAAGGAAACGCATCACATTAGACGGCGGCATAAAGCGGATTAATCCCGAAGCCCTGAAGCTCACTTCAAAGTACAAAGACACCAGCGTCAGTTTCAATGCAAGCATGAGAATGTCCGCCAGCAGCGCGGACGACGCGGAGGGCAGCCTGTCTTTTGACGATATATGTTTCCAGACCCCCGACAGCGCTTTCCGCATAAAAAGGATTGGCCTGGAAACCGCCCCCCTCGCCGGCGGCAGGAAGATAAGCCTTGACGGGGACTTCGGGACAGCCGAAATTGCGGGCCGCCTCAATGTCCGCACCCTTGCCGCGGATATAATGAGCATCATCGGCTCTGAAAACAGCGGCGTGCCCGAACCCGGCCGCGCTTCGGCGAAGAGAAAAGCGCGGCGCGAAGCCGGCAAGGCCAACGACTTCAATTTCCATGCCTCCATCCCAAACGCAGCGCCAGTCAACACGCTTCTGGGCGGCGCGGTCAGGATCGGCGGCAAAAGCTGCTTCATCAACGGCTACATAGATTCATACAACAGCAGGCTGCTTCTCGAAGGCACAGTCCCCGCCCTGCAATGGAACGGGCAGGAATTTTCAGGATTGAGCGTCTACTGCAAGGGCGACGGCAGCGCGTTGCGCTCGAACATCCATTTCGCCAAGACCCTCAAGGAGGGAAAAGCCAACGTGGAGATAGCGGCCCGCAAAGAAAAGGACGGCATAAACTGCACCCTGCTCTGGAAAAACGACGGCGGAAAAGAGCATTCCGGCAATATCGCCCAGACCATAACCTTTCCCAACAACGACGCGAGCGTGATAGACTTTAACATAAGCCCTTCTTACGTCGTGATTGAAGACACGGCGTGGAACATCTCGCCGGCACTGCTTTCCTACTCCGGCGGAAAGCTCCGGATATCCGGCTTCAACATGAGGCACGCGCAAAAACATCTGAACCTGAACGGCGTCATATCCAAGAGCGAAACGGATTCGCTTACACTGGATCTTTCGGGAGTGCGCATACGCGACATCATGGACTTCGTGGCGGTAGACGACGTGGAGTTCGACGGCATGGCGACAGGCAGAGTGAACCTGGCCGGACTTCTCGCGACTCCGGCGGTGAGCGCCTCCTTGAAAGTGGAGGACTTCAAGTTCAACAACGCGCCTATGGGCGGCATGAACCTCACAGGCACGTGGAACAACGACTTAAAACAAATAGACCTGGTGGCAGGCATACGTGACAGCGGGGGAAGCATCGGCATCAAAGGTTTCATAAACACGGAGCAAAGCACTATCGACCTGCACTTTGACGCAGACAAGACAAACGCCCTCTTCCTGAATAAATTCCTGCCCGACGCCGTGCGGATGAAGCAAGGCAGGACATCGGGGGCGCTGCGGCTCTACGGCAGGCTGAACGCAATGAACCTCGAAGGCTCGCAGAAGCTGACCGGCGCGGCAATCGAAGTCGTCCCGCTCGGAACCGCTTACTCTTTCAGCGGAAACACAGTGGATTTCCGCGCCGACACCATAGATTTCAAAGACTTCGCCCTCGCCGACCGGCTCGGCAACCGGGCCAGCCTGAACGGCTATGTGGCGCACGACGCGCTCCACAACTTCCGCTATGATTTCGGCATATCAACCCGCGGCTTCCTCGCATACGACCGCCAGAGGGAAGCCGGCGTTTCCTTCTGGGGCACGGCGCTAACCACCGGCGGCATCCGCGTGCACGGCCTGCCCGGAGCGTTCTATACGGAGGCCGACGTGCGGCCCGAAAGCGGCACCGTCTTCACATACAACGCCGATATGCCCGACAACCCCGAAAACGCACAGCTGCTGACCTACCGCAGCGCGGACAAGGACGCAGCTAAGGCAGACGGGGCGGCCTCCGCCGGGCGCGCGGCGGAGGCGGAAAGCGGAAGCGCCGCCGACATACGCCTGGATTTCACGATAAACGTCACCCCCGACGCCGAAGTCAGGGTGATAATGAACGAAGAGACCGACAACACAATCGCCGTCAGAGGCGACGGGACCGTGCACGCCCAGTTCTACAACAAAGGGAACTTCGAGATGTTCGGAGTGTACAACATCCTCAGCGGCACTTACAAAATGACATTGCAGGACTTCATCCGCAAGGACTTCCGCTTCCGCAGCGGCGGCACGGTGACATTCAACGGCAACCCTTTCGCCGGCGACATCAACCTGCAGGCGGTGTACACCGTCCCCTCAGCATCGCTCAGCGACCTTATGGCCGACGGCAACCTGCGCGACAACTCGGTGAAAGTGGACTGCATAATGAACTTCACAGGCAGCGTGGAGCAGCCCGCCGTCAGCTTCGACCTCGACATGCCAGCCCTAAGCTACGACGAGCGGCAAATGGTGCGCTCCCTCATAGCCACGCCGGAAGACATGAACATGCAGGTGGTCTACCTGCTCTCATTCGGGCGGTTCTACACCTACAACTACGCCTCGCAAGGCATGACCCCCTCGCAGAGCCAGTCGTCGCTCGCGATGAACTCCTTCTTGTCCAGCACACTCTCGTCAAACCTGAACTCCTTCCTATCAAACTTCATGGAAGAAGGCAAATGGACTTTCGGAACAAACCTCGCCACAGGCAGCGACGGCTGGAACAACATGGACGTGGAGGGGGCGTTCACAGGGCGGCTGTTCAACAACAGGCTCATTTTGAACGGAAACCTCGGATACCGCGACAGAAACGCTTACAACTCGAACTTCGTGGGCGACTTCTCCGTCGTCTACCTGCTCAACCCCCGCGGGACAATCCAGCTGAAAGCCTACAGCGAAAGCAACGACCGCTATTTCACCAAATCAACGCTCACAACGCAGGGCGGCGGCGTAGTCTTCAAGCGCGACTTCACAAGGCTGA
>CAZLLM010000047.1:0-7048 GCA_964560405.1 uncultured Prevotella sp. | reverse complement strand
CCGCCGGGCGCTGCCGGGCTGTCATTTGATGCCGAGTCCGGCCTTTATCTTGTCGGTAAGGTCTTCGCTGAGTGACTTGCTGATGTAGGGGACGCCGCCGGTGGTGTCCATGATGTAGACGTACTGCCCTTCGTCGCCTATCACCTTGACGGCCGCTATTATCTTCTGCGTTATGGCCTGCATTTTCTCCGCCGACTTAGCCTGGAGGGAGTCGCGGTTGTCGTTGAAGCTCTGCTGTATCCGCTGGTAGAGGTCGTTCAGCTCCTGTTCGCGGCGCTGTTTTATGTTGTCGGGCAGCGAATCGCGCTGCCGGTCGTAGTCCTGGCTTTTCTTCTGCAGCTCTTCGCGCATGCGGGAGAGTTCGTCTTCGTACTGTTTCTGCAGGTTCTGGAGCTCGGTCTGCGAGGTTTTGTATTCAGGCATGGCCTGCACGATCACGGACGAGTCGAAATGCCCGAATTTCTGCGCGGAGAGGCTGAGGGGCGCGAGGATGAGCGCCATGGCGATGTTTTTTTTCATGTTCGTTGTGTGTTCTTAAAGTCGTTGTTGTTTGTTTTCAAGGCGCGAAGTTACGCATATTATTCGGAATAGCCCAGTTTCGAGAGCACCTCGTTCGAGATGTCGGCTCCGGGGGAGGCGAATATGATGCCTTCGTCGGAAGCGCGGTCGAGCACGAGCGAGTATCCTTTGGCTTGCGAGATTTCCTTGACGGCGTTGTAGATTTCGTCTTGTATGGGCTTGACGAGGCTTTCGCGCTTTTTGAAGAGCTCGCCGTCGGGGGCGAAGTACTTCCGCTTGAGCTCTGCGGCTTCCTTTTCCTTGTCGACTATGGCCTGCTCGCTGGTTTTTTTCTGCTCTTCGGAGAGGAACACCACTTCGTTCTGGTAGTTTTTGTAGAGTGTCTGGGCTTCGTTCTGCACGGCCTCCACTTCCGCCTGCCATTTTTTCGACTGCTGGCTGAGCTGTTCGCTGGCCCGCTCGTAGGCGGGGATGTTCTTGAGGATGTATTCCATGTCGACGAGGGCGAATTTCTGCGCCTGCGCCCCTGCGGCGGCCGACATGATCAGTGCCGCGGCAGCCGCGGCGTTGCGTATGGTTTTCATAGCGGTATGTTTTTTTGTTGGTTTACGCTTTCTTTTCCTTTCCTGCTTATGCGGGCCGTCATGTTGTCCTGCGCATGCGATTTGCGCTTTTGCGGGCGGCGCGCCGGGCCTGCGTCAGAACTCCTGCCCTATGATGAAGTGGAAGTGCGAGCCGCTGTTGGATTTCGTGCCGAACACTTTGTCGAAGCCGTAAGCCCAGTCTATTCCCATGAGCCCCACCATCGGGAGGAACACTCTCAGGCCGGCTCCGGCGGAGCGTTTCATCTCGAAAGGGTTGAACTTCTTCACGTCGTTCCATGCGTTGCCGCCTTCGGCGAATGCCAGCGCGTAGATGTTGGTGGAGCCTTTGAGCATGAGCGGGTATCGCAGTTCGAGCGTCATCCGCGAGTAGGCGTACCCCTCGTAGTTAAGGGAGGGCGTGAGGCATCCGTTCTCATACCCGCGCAGGCCGATTGTCTCGGTGGCGTATCCGGTGGAGTACCCCGACATTCCGTCGCCGCCGACGTAGAACGTTTCGAAAGGCGATTTCTTGTACTTGTCGTAATGTCCGAGCAGGCCGAAATCGGTGCGCGTCATGAGTACGGGGCACATGTTCCTGCCGGTAAGGGCTGTGTAGGAGCGGAACTTGAATTTCCACTTGTGGTACTCCACCCAGCGGTATTTTTCCTGCATTTCCTTCTGGTACGTGGAGGCGCGGTAGTCTCGCGCGAGGCGGGAGTAGTCCTTGCCGTCCCACAGTGAGTACGGGGGCGTGGCCGCCACCGAGAGCGAGAACTCGGAGCCGCTTCGCGGGAAGAGGCTGTTGTCGATAGAGCTGCGGCTCAGGGTGACGCCGATGTTGAAGTTGTTGCAGTTGCCGTCGCTTATAAGGAAGTAGTTCCACGACTTGAGCATATACCTCTGGTAAGTGGCTTCGAGCATGAGGGAGAAGAAGTCGTCGGGCCATCGCAGGCGTTTTCCCCACCCTACCGACACGCCTACGGTCTTGACGTAAGTGTCCGGGTCGTAGTAGTTGTAGTAGCCGCCGTAGTCAGCGCCGCCGTAGCCGTAGCCGTAAAGGTACTGGTAGTAGTTGTTGTAGTATGAGCTGTTGTAGTAGTCGCTGTTTATGTCGGTCTGCTTGGAGTAGAATACGGAAAGCGAGAGCTGGTTGGGGCGTTTGCCGCCGAACCACGGGTCGAGGAAGCTGAAAGAGTAGCTTTGGTAGTATTTGGCGTTGGTCTGAACGTTAATGGAAAGCTGCTGCCCGTCGCCTTGCGGGAAGAGCGTCTTCCGGTTTTTGCCGCGGAAGAGGTTCTGCACGGAGAAGTTGGTGAATTTCAGCCCTACGGTGCCGACTATGCCGGTCTGCCCCCAGCCGAAAGAGAGCTGCACCTGGTCGGTCGACTTCGGTTCGAGCTTGTACGTGATATCGACAGTCCCGTTCTCCTGGTCGGGCTTCACGTCCGGCTCTATTTTCTCCGGGTCGAAGAACTGCATGTTGGCAAGCTCGCGCATGGAGCGCATGATGGCTTCCTTGTTGAACAGGTCGCCGGGCTTTGTGCGCAGCTCGCGGCGCACGACGTTCTCGTAGACGCGCGTGTTGCCGCTTATCCTTACGCTGTTGAGCGTTGCCTGCTGCCCTTCGTAGATTCTCATTTCGAGGTCAACGGAATCGCCTACTATGTTCACTTCGACTGGGTTCAGGTTGTAGAACACGTAGCCGTTGTTGTAGTATTGGTTGCCTATCGCGTCCTCGTCCTCGCTAAGGCGCTTGTTGAGGAACTTCTGGTTGTATATATCGCCTTTCTTCATCTTCAAGGCCCGCGACAGGGATTCGGAACTGTAAACCGAGTTCCCCACCCACTCGATGTTGCGCAGGTAGTACTTGCCGCCCTCCTCTATGTCTATATGCACGTCGACGTGCTTTTCATCATAGGGCACAACGCTGTCGGAGTTGATGATTGCATCGCGGTAGCCCCATTCGTTGTATTTCTCTATTATCAGGCCTTTGTCCTTTTCGTATTCTTCGGGCAGGAATTTCTTGCTTTTGAAAAGGTTGCCTAACTTGTTAACCTCGTGCGTTTTCTTCATGGCGCGCTTGAGCTTCTTGACGTAGCCGCCGCTGATGCCGGTGAAATAGATGTGCTTCACCTTTATCTTCTCGTTCTTGTCGATGTTCACGTCTACGGAAACCTGGTTCGCGGCCGACACGTCGTCTTTCTGCACTATCTCGACCGTGGCGTTCTTGTAGCCTTTCTCTTCGAAGTATCGTTGTATCACTATCTTCGTCCGGTCTATGATGTCCGGGGAAATCTGGCTGCCGCTTCTGAGGCCGAGACGCTCCTCTATGTCCTCCCTCTCCGACTTCTTCACGCCGTGATAGGATATGGAGGAAATCTTGGGGCGCGCTGACAGCCTTATATGCAGGTATATTTTCTTGCCTGCAATGCTGTCGGCCGAGATTGTAACGTCGCTGAATATCCTCTGCGCCCAATACTGGCGCACGACGCGGGAAATGTCGTCGCCCGGAACGGTTATGGCCTGCCCTATTTCCAGCCCGGAGATGTTGCGCAGCACCTCGTCATCGTATCCTTGTATTCCGTCAACCGTGAAGCCGCCCAGCACATAGGTTTTCCTGTCGGTGGTGTACACTATATCCGGGTTCACTGTCACGCTGTCGCTTTGCGCAAGAGCCTTACGGACGCTCAGAGCCGCCATAAGCACGCTAAGGGCAATGACACCGGTTCTGCTGTTTCTTTTCATCGTACTTGGTGGTGGCAGGGTTTTGAAGGTTCGGCATTCCGCCGTGTTCAATCAATAGTGACTGTGTTAATTATGCGCCGCCTGTCTGTGCCGGGCTTCCGCGCCTTATGTCCCCGTTTGGGCTTCGGTCATGCCGAACCTGCGCCGCCGCGACTGGAAAGCCACTATCGCCCGCCGGAAGTCCTCCTCATTGAAATCCGGCCAGTATGTGTCGCAGAAGTACAGTTCTGCATAAGCGCATTGCCATAACAGGAAATTGCTAAGGCGGCATTCTCCTCCGGTGCGTATGAGGAGTTCGGGATCCGGCATATATGATGTCGCCAGATGTCCGGCTACCGTCCTCTCGTCTATCCGGGATATGTCGAGCCCGTACTGCGCGGCTTCAAGCGCCATTCGTTTTGCGGCTTCGGTGATTTCCCACCGCGCCGAGTAGCTCAGAGCTACTGTCATGGTCATCCGAGAATTGCCCGCCGTGCGGCTTTCGCACTCCGCCAGCCTTCTGCTGACAGCGGCGGGAAGTTTCCCCTTGTCGCCTATCACGTGGAACCGCACATTATTGGCCATGAATATTTCCTCTTCCAACGCATCGAAGACGAGTGTCATCAATGCGGCCACTTCTTCGCTCGGACGGTTCCAGTTCTCGGTTGAGAAGGCGTACAGCGTAAGGTACTCCACGCCGAGACGGACGGCCTCTTCCGCGATGCGCTTTACTGTCTCCACCCCTTCCTTGTGGCCTGCGCTTCTCGGCAGCCCGCGTTTCTCGGCCCATCGCCCGTTGCCGTCCATTATTACGGCTACATGGCGCGGGATTTTCTGCATATCCGGCGCGGCGTCTTTCATGTTCATTCGCTGTGCTTCCAAAGCCATGTCAGTTTTTGTTGCATTGCGCACATTTCGGCGAAAACTCGTATGTTATGTACAGCAGCGTCGTGCAGTAATGGTCTTTGCCCTTGAAGCCGGAGCCTGAAATTCCGTAAGGGTCTTTGAAGCCGTCAAGGGCATCCGACATTGTGAAGTGGTACAAAAAGTCGAGGCCTATATTGAGGCGCGGCTTCAGCTTGTACTTCACTCCCACTCCTACCGGCACTTGGAACGTGAATGCATCGCCGGCTTTTCCGTACGTTCCGCCTATGCCTATCTGCACGTATGGCGTTATGCGCTGCCGCCCCTCGTAACCGTGATGCAGCCCATACGGCCAGAAGTTGCATTCATAGGTTACGCTGAGGTCTATAACCCCGTCATTGAAACTGTACCTGCTTTTCTCTGCCGTCGCTACCGATGAGCCGGGGTCTGGCGGGAAGTAACTGCCTGACTTTTCCGCGCTGCCTTTTATGCCGTTGTATCCTATTGTTCCTTTCACCGCCATCAGCGGATTTATCAGCCAGCGTCCTGTCACCCCGCCCGCGAAACCCAGCTGTCCGTAGAACTTGCGGTTAAGGTCGCCTTGGTAAAAGCCCGCTCCCGCTGTCGCTCCTATTTCGAAATTGTAGTCCACGTCATCTTGCGTCCGGGCAGCCGTCGTCAGACAAGCCGTAAGGCAGAACACTATAACACGCGCATTCATCTGTATAGCCGCTTCTGTCAGTAGCCCCCGCCGCCCTTCAGCCTGTTAAGGTATCCCCGCCACATCTGCCCCGTACCCGCACACGCCAGCCATAAGGTATTTCCGCTGCCTGCCGCGAGCTTCACTTCACTCGGGCTGCCTATGCCGGCGGGCAGCGTTGTTTCCGTGTCTGCCGCTGTCCAAGTGCGCGCGCCGTCTACGCTTATATAGATTGCGGCTGTCCCGTTGCGCATTCCCGCCGCATAGAGGTTGCCGCCATAGGTTATGAGGCTCAGCCCTTGCATATAAGGCAGGCTCTTCATGTTCTCCTCAGTGTAAGGGTAATAGCTCCACGGGGATGTCTCCGCCCCAGTGAGGTCAATCTCTTTTTTCCATACGACGGACACTGTGTCAGTGTACCCGACAGCAATCAGGCTCTCTATGTTCCGGTTCGCGGCTGACGGCTGTATGGCTGTTACGACTTCCTTCTGCGGCAGCAGCGCGGCGGGCGCGTCAATCTGGCAGGCTGCCCATGCGACGCCGTCGCTTGAGCCGTAAACGCCGTCGGCAGCGGCGGCGAAAATTTCTTTGCCGTCAGCGCCGAGCAGATTCTCAACGGGGATGTTCGCGTTTATGTAAGACCAGTCTTTCCCGTCGTCAGACATAATCAGCCCCCCGTCAGCCATTGCGTAAAACGCGCCTTTGAAGTATGTTATGCTTTGCAGGTCTATGTTTCCGGCTCTCGTCGTTTCGGCGCGCGTCCACGCGGCGTTTTCCGCGTCTTGCCGCGTCAGCAATACCGTCACGCCGTCTGTCTTTCCCCAAAGGTATAGCAGGCCGTCATTCGCCAGCATTCTCATGCCGCTCATCTTTGCTATGTCCTCGTTTGTTTCGCCGTCTTTCATCCATGTGTACGCTTCGGGGTCTGTCTGACGGATATTGACTTTTACAGTGTACGTGCGTCTCCCCCTGCCGTCATAAGAATAAACGGTGAACAGGCGGGGAGTTGAAAAGTCGACAGTGTCCCTTGTGGAATACAAGGTGTCGGCATCGTTTGTCTTCCGAAGAAGCACCGTGCCGTCCGTCGTAAAGGTGGAAAAGAGTATTTTGTCAGCCAATGTGCCCAACGGCAGCGAATCGGTGTTGTATATCTGATAGTTCAGCTGGTCTATGTGTATCGGGAAAGGGCTGCCTTGGTAAGTTACGACGTAAGAGGTGTCGCGGCCGTCGGCAGTGTAAGAGTTAATGTTCCGGCTGAGTGTGCCGAAAGTCACCGCGTTTACCGCGCAATCAGGGGCAAGGGTCATCGTGAAGTTCTCGTCTGACGTGCAGCCGGAGAATGTTCCGGCCGCAAGCGCCATCGCCAAAGCAAGGACTGATATTTTCTTCATTGCGTTTCGTGTCGCTGCGCAGCGCAAGGATTCTTCACGTACATCGTAGCGCCGCTGCATCTTCGCCGCTTTTTGCGGTTTTTTGAAACCGCCGCATACGCCGCAAGCCGGCATAATAACGTAATAAAATGCGAGCAAAAGTAACGATAATTATCCGTTTTCAGAAAATTTGAATTGCCGTTTTATTCAAACAGCCCGTAAAAGTCCTGCGGGCGCATTGAACGCCTAAAAAAACGGAACTATGTCATTAAGGCTTGCGCAATCCC
>CAZLLM010000046.1:0-7071 GCA_964560405.1 uncultured Prevotella sp. | reverse complement strand
TACACTCTCATGACGCATTCCCCGCAGTCGAAGTCAAGCCGGAAGCGGAGCCCGCCGGAAAGCCGCAGGAACAGGCTGCCGGGCAGGGCGCGCCGCCCTTCCTCTTGCCGCAGGCACGCGCCGAGCTCGTAGCGGATGCAGTAGCGGCACGTCATCAAGGGGGCGTCCGGGCGGGGCTCCAGCTCGAAGGCCGGGACGGGCCGCGCCGCGCCGCCCGCGAGGTAGAAAGCGCGGGCAAGGGAGTTCGACACGTTGCATACGCCGCCGTCAGCGCCGCCCGCGAAACCGGCGGGACGGGGCCTGCGCGGCTCTTCCCGCCGGGCCGCCTCCGCCGCCCGCGTGTGCGCGGCCACCGCCCCGCGCCGCGCCGCCGCCATGACGGACGCGGGGATGAAGCGCTCGCCTTGCAGCCGCAGCGTTACGGAGCGGGCGCGGAACAGGGAGCCTCCCAGCCGCGACAGCTGCCGCCGCAGGCTTGCGCCCTGCGGTGTCACCGCCGCCGTGTGCGGGCATTCGAAAGCGTATTCCGTCGTGCGGCCCGTCTCGTCGGAGAGCAGGAGCGAATAGCCGTTTCCCGTCTCGGACATCTCTATGTCAAGGCCGAGAAGCCGCGATGCGGACGGCCGCGAGAGCAGCCTCGCGAAAGCCGCGTCGAAGTTGCGGAACAGGCGCGCGCCTTCGCGCAGCCCCTCCGGCATGCTCTGCGGGAAAAGCCTGCCGCCGGAGACCTTGTTCACGCGGAAGCCGCGCAGCCTCCCCCCGCCGTCGAAAAAGCAGAGCCCGTCGCCGTTGCTGAACACGGCGCGGCCCGCCGCCGCGAGGCTGCCGCGCCGCACGTCCTCCGCCCGTCCCACCGGCTCGCCCGTGCTTTTCGGCGTGTCGAGCGACGCCTCGCCGCGCCTCCTTCCGAAGAGGAAGAAGTCCGTGAAGCCGCGGTTGAAGCTTTTCTCGGGCGACGGCTCGAAAGAGGTCTCGCACGCCCCCGCCGACTGCCTTGCGTATCCGCCGCGCCGCGAGAGGACGCTGTCAATCCGCCTGCGGTAGAAGGCCGTAATGTTCTTGACGTAAGCCGCGCTTTTCAGCCTGCCCTCTATCTTGAAAGAGCTTACGCCCGCGTCCATCATCTCCTCAAGGAAGCGGCTGCGGTTCATGTCGCGCAGGGAGAGCAGGTGTTTCTGCCGCAGCAGCTTCCCGCCGCGCCCGTCCTCAAGGTCGAAAGGCATTCGGCAGAACTGGGCGCACTCGCCGCGGTTGGCGCTCCGCCCGAAGCAGTACTGCGAAGCGTAGCAGCGCCCGCTGAGGCTCACGCACAGCGCCCCGTGCACGAAAGCCTCAAGGCGCATTCCGGGACAAGATTCGTGAATCCGCCTTATCTCTTCGAGCGACAGCTCCCGCGCCAGCACCGCCGTGTCGAAGCCCTCGTCGTAAAGGCGGCGCACTTTCTCCGGGGTGCGGTTGTCGGCTTGCGTGCTGGCGTGGAGAGGGATAGGCGGCAATGGCATGGAGAGGAACGCCGCGTCCTGCACTATGAGGGCGTCCGCGCCGGCGTCGTACAGCTCGCGGGCGAGGCGCTCCGCCTGCCCGAGCTCGGAGTCGTAGAGTATCGTGTTGAGCGTGACGTACACTTTCGCGTTGAAGACGTGGGCGTAAGCTGCCAGCCTCCGTATGTCGCCCACGGAGTTCGCCGCCGCCGCCCGCGCGCCGAAAGCGGGCGCGCCGATGTACACCGCGTCCGCGCCGTGCCTTATGGCCTCAATGCCAGTCTCTGCGTCGCGGGCCGGCGCGAGCAGCTCTATTTCCCTTATGCGACGGAGTGGCGCGCCGTTTCCTCCGGGGCTTTCCGGCGGGCGCGGCGCGTTCGCGCTGTGTCCCGCCGCGTGAGGGGTGCCTTCTGCGTCCTTAATCATCTCCCTCGCGTTTTGGAATGCGTCTGACATATATCCCGCGCCGTCACGCCACGCTCCGTCCGCGCCGCGGTTCAGAGCCTTCAGCGCGGCATGCGCGGGCTTCAAGGATTTCCGCTCACGTAATACCTGAGCCAGTTCGAATAGAAAAGGTCCGCCGGCTTCCGCCATGAATAGTCAATCCCGCGCTCCGGGCGGCCGTCTTTGTAGTAGTTTTCCGGCGGGCTTATTTCAACGCCCTTGCTTATGTCGCGGCTGTATTCCCAGCCGAGCGTTCCGGGCGCGTATTCCAAATGCCCCAGAACGTAAAACTCGCTCCTGTCCGCCGGCTTGACGACACCGACTCCCGAGCGCGGCCCTTCGGCTAAGATTTCGAGGCCGGCTACTCGGCCGACATCCTCGCGGCGCACCTCAGTGTAGCGGCTGTGAGGCATATTGAAAACCTTTTCCACGCCCCGGAAAACGGGGAGGCCGCAACGGAGCTGCCTCTGCTCGTAGACCCCGAAGAGCTTGCGCGGCAAGTCGCGCTTGGGAATGCCGTAAAAATGATATAGCCCCGCCTGCGCCCCCCAGCACAGGTATAACGCGGAGCGCACCTCCGTCCTCGACCATTCGAATATCTCGGTCAGCTGCTTCCAGTAACGCACTTCGCCGAAAGGCATGCGCTCTACGGGCGCGCCGGTCACTATCAGGCCGTCGTGCCGCCGCGAGGCGAGTTCGTCGAAGTCGCGGTAGAAAGCGTCCATATGCTCCTGCGGCGTGTTCTTGTAGCTTTGGCCGCGTATCTTCATCGGTATAAGCTGCACGTGCAGGCCTGCCTTGGCCAGCTGGCGCGAGATGTCGAGCTCCGTAACGGCTTTGAGCGGCATGAGGTTGAGGAGCAGGACGCGCAAAGGCCTGACGCCTTCGGGGATCTCGTCGCAGACGGCTGCGCCCTGCGAGCGCAGCTCCGCCTCTGCCGGCAGATTCTTCGGGACGTACAAAGGCATATTAGTTTATTACTAAGAGGATGTCCCTCGCACAGCGGGCGGGCGGCGTACGCTCCCTGCGGGCAGCGCTTCACCAGATATCGGCGCGTTCCTCTTCGGGCAGGTACAGGCTGTCGCCCTTGCTGATGTTGAACGCCTCGTACCAGGCATTGATGTGCGGGAGCGTCCCGTTCACTCTCCAGCGTCCGAGCGAGTGCGGGTCGGCTTTGGTGAGTTTGCGTATTTCCTCGTTTGTGATGTTCGCCCCCCAAACGTTGGCGTAGGCGAGGAAGAAGCGCTGTTCGGGCGTAAATCCGTCCGCACTGTCGAGAGGAGCGGTCTTCATCGCCTCTTGCAGAGCCTGGTAAGCCACTTGCAGTCCGCCGTGGTCGGCGATGTTCTCCCCTAATGTCAGGGCGCCGTTCCCTTTCAGGCCCGGCAGCACTTCGATGCCGCTGAAGAAGTCGGACAGAACCTGGGCGCGCTTCTTGAATTTCTCGGAATCGTCTTTCGTCCACCAGTCTTGGAGATTCCCTTTTTTGTCGAACTGCCGCCCCTGGTCGTCAAAGCCGTGCGTCATCTCGTGGCCGATTACGACTCCGATGGCCCCGTAGTTGAAGGCGTCGTCCGCGTCAGGGTCGAAGAACGGCGGCTGCAAGATGCCGGCGGGGAAGCATATCTCGTTAGTCGTGGGGTTATAATATGCGTTCACCGTCTGCGGATCCATATACCATTTCTCGCGGTCCACTTTCTTGTTCACCGTGCGCTCCACCTCGTAGTCCGACAGGAACTCTATCGCCGCCGAGACATTGGCGTACAAGGATTTGCTTGTGTCGACAGAGAGCTTGGAATAGTCCATCCATTTGTCGGGATAGCCTATCTTCACGTAAAAGGCGGCGAGCTTGTCGAGAGCCTTGGCTTTTGTGGTGTCGCCCATCCATGTCTGCGCCTTTATCCTTTCGCCCAAGGCTTTCTGGAGGTTCTTCACGAGCGCGAGCATCCGCGTTTTGGAAGATTCGGGGAAGTATTTCTCCACGTACATCCTGCCTACGCCTTCGCCCATAATGCTGTTGACCAGGCTTACGGCGCGTTTCCACGACGGCTTCTCCTCTTTAAGCCCCGACAGGACTTTGCCGTAGAAGCCGAAGCGCGTTTTCCTCACCGTGTCGCTCAGGAAAGGCGCCGCCGCGTCCAGCAGATGAAACTGCATATAGGCTTTCTGCGCCTCGATGGGGGTCTCCCGCAGGATCCTCTCCGCCTCGTGTATCGCTTCCGGCTGGTTCACGCTGATTTCGGCGAACTTGGGATAGCCGAGCGCGGGGAAATACGTTTCCCAGTCTATTCCGGGGTAGTCTTCCTTGAACTTGGCGAATGTCATCTTGTTGTAGTTCGAGGCGGGGTCGCGCAGCTGCGTCTCGGTGCGGGAGGCTTTCGCGATCTGCGTCTCGATGGCGAGGACTTGCTCCGACTTGCGCTTCGCCGCGTCCGAAGCGTCCCCTAATATACCGAACATGCTTGCGACGTATTCCCTGAACGCGTCGCGCACTTTCACCGTGTTGCTGTCGTTGTCAAGGTAATATTCTTTCTGCCCGAGCGTAAGGCCGCCCTGCGATATCTGCACGAGGTTCATCTCGCTGTTCTTCATGTCGGCATCCGCCCCAGTGGAGAAATACCCGCCCATGCCGCGCCTTTCGAGCCTTGCCATGACTTTCATGACCTCCGCCGGCGCAGTTATCCTGCCTATTTCTTCCAGCTCCTGCCGCAGGGGGCTTATGCCTTCCCTGTTCCGGCGCGCGCTGTCCATCGCGAGGCTGTAAAGGCCGCCTATCTTCTGCCCTATCGTGCCTTCCTCCTGCTTTTCCTCCGCGAGGCCTTCAATCAGTTCTCGCAGCTGCTTGCTGTTGTTCTCACCCAGCATGTCGAAAGTCCCATAGCGCGAGTAATCCGCGGGCAGGGGGTTGTTTTTCATCCATCCTCCGCAGGCGAACCGGTAGAAGTCGTCGCCCGGCTTCACGCTTGTGTCGAGGTTCTCCGGCTGTATCCCTGTAGTCAGGCGGCCGTCGCTGCACGAAGCCGCGAGAGCCGTTGCCGCCATTGCTGAAACGAGAGTCTTTAAGTTCATGTCTTCTGTTGTTTTGTGTTGTTTGGTTTCCATAGTCATAGGTTTATCGCGCCGCGCGTCAGCTTTCCGCGCTGAATTGTTCCAGTTCTCTTTCAGCCGTCTCCCATTCCGCCATGGCGGCCTCGAGCTGGCCGCTCATGCTGGCGTGCTTCGCGAACAGCTCCGGCGCCGCGGCGTCCGCGGAGCCGCTCATCCGGCTTTCGAGCATCTTCACCGCGGCTTCCAGTTCGGTGACGTTCCTCTCGGCCTCCGCCGCGCAGCGTTCCAGCCTCCTGAGCCGCTTCGCCCGCTCCTTTTGCCGCTCGTAGGCGGCGCGCCCCTCTGCGGGCGCGGCCGGCTGCCTTGCGACGGGGCTTGCGTCCGCGGGGCGCGGCGTTCCGGCGGCGCGGGCCTGCCCGTACTTTTCGAGGAAATCGTATATCCCGCCCATGTATTCCCTAACCTTTCCGCCGCCGAACTCGTACACTTTCGTTACGAGCCCGTCGAGGAAGTCCCTGTCGTGGCTCACGATGACGGCTGTCCCGCCGAAAGCGCGCACCGCCTCCTTGAGGATGTCTTTCGTGCGCATGTCAAGATGGTTGGTGGGCTCGTCGAGGATGAGGAAATTCACAGGCTCGAGCAAGAGCTTTATCATCGCCAGGCGGCTGCGCTCCCCGCCGGAGAGGAACTTGACGCGCTTGTCGCCCTCCTCGCCTCCGAACATGAACGCCCCGAGTATGTCGCGTATCCTGAGGCGCGCCTCGCCGCGCGCCGCGCGGTCTACGGTGTCGAACACCGTCAGGCTTTCGTCGAGGAGCTGCGCCTGGTTCTGCGCGCAGTACCCTATCTCCACGTTGTGCCCCACCCTGAGCTCCCCCTCGAAAGGTATCTCGCCCATTATGCACTTCACGAGCGTGGACTTGCCCGCGCCGTTCTTCCCTACGAAAGCCACCTTCTCGCCGCGCCGCACGGAAAGCGACACGCCGGAGAACACGCTGCGCCCCCCGTAGCTCTTGGACACGCCCTCGCACACAAGGGGGAAGTCGCCGCTCCGCGCGCATGGCGGGAACTTCAGGCGGAGCGCCCCGCCGTCCGGCGCGTCCACCTCGACGGGCTTCATCTTCTCAAGCTGCTTCAGGCGGCTCTGCACCTGGTTCGACTTCGCGGGCTTGTAGCGGAAGCGCTCCACGAAGCTCCTTATGCCGGCTATCTCCTTCTGTTGGTTCTCGTAGGCGCGCAGCTGGTGCTCCCGGCGCTCGGCCTGCATCTTCACGTACCCGTCGTAGCTGGCGCGGTAGTCGTTTATCCTGCCCGCGCTTATTTCGAGCGTGCGGCTGGTGACGTTGTTCATGAACGCGCGGTCGTGGCTCACGATGAGCGCGGCGCAGGGGGAGCCGGCAAGGAAGCTTTCGAGCCACTGTATGCTCTCTATGTCAAGGTGGTTGGTAGGCTCGTCAAGCAGCAGCACGTCGGGGCGCCGCAGCAGTATCTTGGCGAGCTCGACGCGCATGCGCCATCCGCCGGAGAACTCGCTCGTGGGCCTGTCGAAATCCTTCCTCTCGAAGCCCAGCCCGGCGAGGGCGCGCTCGGCGAGGGCGCGGCTGTTCCCGCCGTCCGCCATCCGGCAGCGCTCGCTTTCGGCGGCGTACAGCTCCACGAGCCTCATGTACTCCTCGCTGTCGCAGTCCGCGCGGCCGTTCAACTCGCGCTCCAGCCTCTCCACGCGGGCGCGAAGCCTCTCCGTTCCGGCGAAAGCCTTCTCCGCCTCCTGCATCACCGTCAGCGTGTCGTCCGTCCTCATCACCTGCGGCAGGTAGCCCACCGCGGCGCCGCGGCTCATCCTGACGGAGCCCGCCGCGGGCGGCATCTCCCCCGCCATTATCTTCAGCAGCGTCGACTTGCCCGCGCCGTTCCTGCCCACGAGGGCGGCCCGCTCCCTGTCGCCTATCACAAACGTGGCGCCGCTGAAAAGGGGCTTCGCCCCGAACCCCGCCGCCAGCCCTTCGACTGAAATCACTTCTGAAACGGTATTGCGAAACGTCTGCAAATATACGCAAAAGCCGCGTCCCCGTAACGGCCGCCCGCTGAAAACGGGCAG
>CAZLLM010000045.1:1986-7114 GCA_964560405.1 uncultured Prevotella sp. | reverse complement strand
GCTTCCATTTCCCAGCAGCGAGCCGGGAAATACGGCGGAATTGCGTACTTTTGCAGAAGCGGGAGCCGGGAGGGCGGCTTCCGCAAATCAGGGAAACACAGGAGATGAACATGAAAACGGAGCAATGCATAACTGACGCAGTGGCGAAAGCCGTCGCCGCGCTTTACGGCGCGGCGGACGCCGGCGCGCAGATACAGCTGAAAAGGACAAGGCGCGAGTTCGAAGGGTCATTCACGCTCGTGGTGTTCCCCCTGCTCGGGATTTCGCACAAGAAGCCGGAAGAGACGGCCGCCGAAATAGGGTCTTTTCTTGCGGAGAACTGCCCCGACGTAGCCGCTTACAACGTGGCGAACGGCTTCCTCAACCTGACTGTTTCAGCGGAAAGCCGGATAAGGACGCTCCGCGCCGTGGACGCCGACCCCTCCTACGGCATACGCAAGCCCGAAGACGGCGCGCCGCTATGGATGATAGAATACTCCTCGCCGAACACCAACAAGCCTCTGCACTTGGGCCACCTGCGCAACATCCTGCTCGGCTGGGCTCTCGCCAGCATCGAAGAAGCCTGCGGCCGCCGTGTGGTGAAGACCAACATCGTCAACGACCGCGGCATCCACATCTGCAAATCCATGCTCGCATGGCTGAAATACTGCAACGGCGCCACACCCCGGTCTTCGGGCAAGAAAGGCGACCACTTCGTAGGCGACTGCTATGTGCTTTTCGAGCGGAACCGCCGCGAACAGGCGCGGAAGCTCGCCGAGCAATACGCCGCGCAGGGCGCCAGCGAGGAGGAGGCCGCGAGAAAGGCCGGAGATGACGCGCCGCTCATGCGCGAAGCTCACGAAATGCTTGTGAAGTGGGAGCGGGGCGACGAGGATGTCCGCGCGCTGTGGCGCAAAATGAACGAATGGGTCTATGAGGGTTTCAACGAAACCTACCGCGCCCTCGGCGTGGGCTTTGACAAAATCTACTACGAGAGCGACACATACCTCGCCGGCAAAGCCATCGTGGAGAGCGGGCTGGAAAAAGGGGTGTTCTTCCGCAAGGACGACGGCAGCGTCTGGGCGCGGCTGGACGGCGAGGGGCTTGACGACAAGCTGCTCCTGCGGGCCGACGGGACTTCAGTCTACATGACGCAGGACTTGGGCACGGCGCAGCTGCGATACCGCGACTTCCCCATAGAAAAGATGATATATGTCGTGGGGAATGAGCAGGACTATCATTTCAAGGTGCTTTCCATACTGTTGGACCGGCTGGGGTTCGAATGGGGGAAAAGCCTCGTGCATTTCTCCTACGGCATGGTGGCCCTCCCCAACGGAAGGATGAAAAGCCGCGAGGGCACAGTCGTTGACGCGGACGACCTCATAGAGGAGATGACGCTCACCGCAAGGCAGACAAGCGACGAGCTCGGGAAATTCACCGACATGCCTGAAAGCGAGAAAGACGAAACCGCCCGCATCGTGGGATTGGGGGCGCTTAAGTATTTCCTGCTCAAAGTGGACGCCAAGAAAAACATGCTTTTCAATCCGGAAGAAAGCATTGACTTCAACGGGAACACCGGCCCGTTCATACAATACACCTACGCCCGCATACGTTCCGTGCTCCGCAAGGCAGCCGGACAGGGGGTTGGCGCATACGATGTGCCGGAGGGGACGGACGTGAACGGCAAGGAAGCCTCCCTGATACAGCTGCTGGAGGATTTCGACGGCGCGGTGCGGCAAGCCGGAGACGATATGAATCCGAGCGTCATCGCCAACTATTGTTACAGCCTCGTGAAAGAATACAACCAGTTTTACCACGATTATCCGATATTGCGCGAAGAAAACGCAGGAAAGAAGCATCTCCGGCTCATGCTTTCCGCGAATGTCGCGAAAATAGTGCGCTCCGGCATGCGCCTGCTCGGAATAGAGATGCCGGAACGCATGTGAAAACGCCGCCGCAGGACGGCAGGCCGAAGACGCAAACGGGAGAAAACGTCTCACAGCAATGGCAGGCGGGAAAAGGAAATTCTATGTAGTCTGGCGCGGGCGCGAGCCGGGAATATACTCTTCGTGGGACGAGTGCAGGAAACAGACGCGGGGCTTCAAGGGCGCGGAATACAAAGCCTGCCCCACGCTTGAAGAAGCCAGAGCCGCTTTTGCGGCAGGCCCGGAAAAGCGGCAAGGCGGCGTCACAGCTTCCCCGGCAGCACATAACCGCCGGAAAAGCGGGCAGGAAGAGAACGCCCGGCCTTTATTCCCGCTTGGAGCGGAGGAGAAAGCCGTGGCGGTAGACGCCGCGTGTTCAGGCAATCCCGGCGCGATGGAATACAGGGGAGTATGCCTCAATACCGGCAGGCAGCTGTTTCATTTCGGCCCTTGCTACGGCACGAACAACATAGGAGAATTCCTCGCCATAGTACACGCCCTCGCACTGATAAGGAACAGCGGCACACGCTCGGTCGTCTATTCCGACAGCCGCAACGCAATCCTGTGGGTGAAGCGGAAAAAGTGCAAAACGACTCTGGCATACGATGAGAAACATGACAAACTTTTCAAAATAATCGGGAGAGCCGAGAAATGGCTTCGCGACAACCCATGCGACATTCCCGTGCTGAAATGGGAAACTGCGGAATGGGGAGAGATACCGGCTGACTTCGGACGCAAAAACAGAACCCTATGGAAGTGAACAGACGATGGATTGAGCGCAGCGCTCATTTCCACGAGATTTATGAGCAGCTCACGAATCTCACGCGGCGCTGCCGCCCCACGGAAAAGCCCGACATCTGCAACGATGCCGCATTCGTGAAACTTTTCGAAATAGCTTTTGAGCTGGCCGTTAAAACCTTGCAGGACTATCTGCGCTTCCGGGGCTTCGGCAAGGCGCAGGACGCGCGTCAGACGATACTCCTCGCGATTGACAACGGCGTGCCCGTCAACAGAGACCAATGGCACGAAATGCTGCGCGACAGCGACTGCCGGAATTACATATACAATCTGCCGGATATGCACAACATCGCGCAGCGCATTTACAATAGCTACGTCTTCGCCTTAGGCATCCTTGACGACACGCTCCGCAAAGAGGCGGAGGAGCAGTAAAAGAAGCGCTTCCCGCAATTTATACGCGGGGATTTCCCTGACACGGGATAACGGATCCTTTGCATGAAAGATTTCTTCAAAGTCCTCGTAAAGTACGTCAGGCCTTACAAGTGTTGCCTGTTCGGCTCGCTGCTATTCAATTTGCTCTCGGCCGTGTTCAATGTGTTCTCATTCCTGTCGCTTCTGCCCATGCTGCAGATGCTTTTCGGCATCAATCGCAGGAGTTACGTTTTCATCGGATGGGACACGGCAAACATGAGCATGAAAGACATACTTGTGAACAACCTTTACTGCTACACGGGTGAACTCATCAAGACTTACGGCGCCTCTTCCACACTTCTTCTCATCGGCCTTTTCCTTATCGCAGCCACTTTCATGAAAACGGGTTGCTACTTCGCCTCCGCTGCCACGCTCGTTCCGATGCGTACGGGCATAGTGCGTGACATACGCATAAATGTCTACCGCAAGATTACATCGCTCCCGCTCTCGTTCTTCTCAGGAGAGCGTAAAGGCGACATTATCGCCCGAATGAGCGGCGATGTGAACGAAATTGAAAATTCCGTCACCGGCTCGTTGGAAATGCTCATCAAGAACCCCGTCCTCATACTGTGTTATTTCAGCGTACTCGTCTACACAAGCTGGAAACTCACACTTTTCACGTTAGCAGTTCTCCCTCTAATGGGCTGGACAATGGGAAAGATAGGCCGCAAACTGAAACAGCAGTCGCTTGCCGCGCAGAACAAATGGAGCGAGACCATGTCGCAGCTTGAGGAAACGCTCGGAGGGATGCGCATAATCAAGGCGTTCACAGCGGAGAAGAAGATGTGCGAGCGCTTTGACACTGTGGCAAACGCTTTTCGCCGAGCATCGGGACGCGTGTCAGTGCGGCAATCCTTGGCGCACCCTGTGAGCGAATTTCTCGGCACATGCCTGATTGTATTCGTGCTTTGGTATGGCGGCACATTGATTTTCGCGCAAAACTCCCCCATCGATGCGCCGACTTTCATCTTCTATATGGTAATCCTATACAGTACGATACAGCCGCTTAAGGACTTCGCCAAAGCCTCGTACAGCATCCCCAAGGGCATGGCCTCCGTAGAAAGAGTCAACAAGATACTCCGTGCTGCCAACCCAATTACTGAGAAGCCCGCCCCAAAGGAAATCACGGAATTAAGAGACAAAATAGTATTCGACAACGTGCGTTTCGGGTACGGAGGACAGACCGAAGTGCTGCACGGCGTAAGCCTGACAGTCAGGCGCGGGCGGACAGTGGCCATAGTGGGACAGAGCGGCGCGGGAAAGTCCACTCTTGTCGACCTCATACCGAGATACCACGATGTAACAGGAGGCAGGATAACAATTGACGGCATTGATGTGCGCGACCTCCAAACCGCCTCACTGCGCAGCATTATCGGCAACGTCAATCAGGAAGCCATTCTCTTCAACGACAGCTTTTTTAACAACATAGCCTTTGGAGTGGAGAACGCCGAATTGGAAGACGTAGTTAAAGCCGCGAAAGCCGCCAACGCCCACGATTTTATCATGGAAACGGAGCAAGGCTACGACACACCCGTCGGCGACCGCGGCTGCCGCCTCTCCGGAGGCCAGCGCCAGCGCGTAAGCATCGCGCGAGCCATACTAAAAAACCCAGACATACTGATACTTGACGAAGCCACGTCCTCGCTCGACACCGAAAGTGAACGGCTCGTGCAGGAGGCTCTCGAACGCCTTATGAAAACACGCACGACCATCGCGATAGCCCACCGTCTTTCTACCATCAAGAACGCCGATGAAATCTGCGTACTGCACGAAGGGCGGATTGTGGAGCAAGGGACGCACAATGAACTCCTCGCCCGCAACGGCTATTACAAGCGGCTGAACGACATGCAGCGGCATTAAGCTCCCGCTTCCCCGCCCCACGGCTGGGAACGTGTCCGCCCGCGCAACAGAACGGAATATTAATGAATACGAAGGCCATGCACGCCTCCCTTACTAAGACATTTCCCCACGTAGGGGTGTGATCAGACAATCCGCTTGAAAAATGAGACAAACAA
>CAZLLM010000045.1:0-1886 GCA_964560405.1 uncultured Prevotella sp. | reverse complement strand
ACAAACAATAGGATTCTATCTGCGTCTTGCGGCAGTGATGCTGGCGTTTTTCGTGCTGTGGAAGCCTGTGTTCATGCTTTTCAATGATATGGCGGCACACGGCTGTTCCATGTCCGACATTCTGCCGGTAATGGCACACGGATTGCCGCTCGATCTCGCCACAACGGGCTATATGCTCGCTTTGCCGCTCCTCCTCCTCTTGGCCGCAGTGTGGGTGCGCATGCCATTCCTGCGGAAAATACTCCTTGCCTACTACGCCGTGCTGTCGCCTGCCGCCGGTCTCATCCTCGTAGGCGACACCTGCCTTTACAGTTTCTGGGATTACAAGCTCGATGCCACAATTTTCACTTATCTCAGCTCGCCTGCCGCCTTGACCGACAGCGTAAGCGGCGCGTATCTTGCGGCGGGTCTCGCCGCGGCCGCGGCCGCCGGCGCGGCTCTCTTCTTCGCTCTCCGCGCCGTCACACCGCGCGGCTTCCGCCCGCCGCAGCGCAGACGCGCAGCCGTTTCTGCGGTTCTCGTTTTGGCTGGCGGACTCACTTTTCTCGCGATACGCGGCAGTACAGGCCGCTCCACGTCAAACGTCGGCAAGGTTTACTATAGCAGCAACCAGTTTCTCAATCATTCGGCCGTAAACCCGGCTTTCAGCCTCTTCTACTCTTTGGGCAAGGTTGGAAGCCTTTCGCGCCTGCCGCATTTTTTCCGCCCGGAAGAGTGCGACAGCCTGTATGCGCAGTTGCATTATTCCGCCCGAAGCCGCAGTATTGACACACTGCTCGCCGTCCGGCGTCCCAACATATTGGTCGTAATCCTCGAAGGCTTCGGCTCCGTTTTCGTCGGCAGCCTCGGCGCGAAAGGCAATATCACGCCGAATTTTGACAGCCTCGCGGAAAAAGGCGTCTTCTTCACAAACTGTTACGCCAACAGCTACCGCACCGACCGCGGCGTAGTCTCCACATTGAGCGGCTATCCGGCGTTTCCCGTGGTTTCGGTGATGAAACTGCCGGCTGAAAGCCGGAATCTGCCCTCGATAGCCCGCTCGCTGTCTCGTGAAGGGTACAGCACGGATTTCCTTTACGGCGGAGACATAAATTTCACGAACATGCAAAGTTATCTGCGTTCAACGGGCTACGCCGCCATAACCGGCGACACGCATTTCAGCATGAAGCAGCGGCGCACCCATGCTTGGGGCGTAACCGACCATATCATGTTCGACTACCTCTTCAACGAACTGGAAAAACGCGCCGGACGCTCCGCGCCGTGGCATACCGCGTTTCTCACGCTCGCCTCACACGAGCCTTGGGTTGTGCCTTATGACAGGATACAAGGCGATAAAATGGCAAACGCCATGGCGTATTTAGATGATTGCATCGGCCGTTTCATCGCAAAGCTGGAGAAGTCGCGCTTGTGGCGCAACACGCTCGTAATCCTGCTGCCGGACCACGGCAAAGGATACCCCGCCGGACTTACGGAGGCTTCGCCGCAGCGCAGCCGCATCCCCATGTTGTGGCTCGGAGGCGCGGTGCGCGGCCCGCGCCGCGTCGGGACGCTGTGCAGCCAAAGCGACCTTGCGGCCACGCTGCTCGGGCAGCTCGGCATAAGCCACGATGAATTCCGCTTCAGCCGCGACGTGCTATCTGACACATACACGTATCCCACGGCGTTTCACACTTTCGACAACGGCTTCGCTTTCATAGACTCCACAGGAGCTACCGTAATGGATCTGACGGGAAGGCGGATCCTCACCGACGAACCCGCGCCTTCCGCCCGCCGCCTCGCCTTGGGCAAGGCCTTTCTCCAGAAATGCTGCGACGACCTTGCAGGGCTGAAGAACGCCAGACCCGGACATTAAGGCGCATAACATATCGTTTGCGAGACAAGACCTA
>CAZLLM010000044.1:0-7141 GCA_964560405.1 uncultured Prevotella sp. | reverse complement strand
GCGTCACCGCCGCGACTTCACGGCCTCGCCGAGCGACCTGCCCAAGGCGAAGCACTCTGCGGCGGCCGCGGCGCCGAACCCCTGCCTCATCTCCACCGCCGGGGCGGGCTGCTCGTAGCCCATCCTC
The DNA here is from genome assembly GCA_964560405.1 of uncultured Prevotella sp. Taxonomy (GTDB): domain Bacteria; phylum Bacteroidota; class Bacteroidia; order Bacteroidales; family Bacteroidaceae; genus UBA6398. The sequence continues at coordinate 7,014 of CAZLLM010000044.1, read as the reverse complement.
TCGGCGAAGCCGGTTATTGCCTTCACGGCCTTGCCCGCCCACGTGAACGAGCCGAAGGCGGCCATGACGCGCCCTTTCACCTCGCGCAGCCCGACGGCCTCCATCACGGCGCGCACCGACGGGCTCACGTCGCCGTTGTACGTGGCCGCGCCGACCGCCAGGCCGCGGTATGAGAATATGTCGGAGAGGATGAACGACAGCGGTGTGCGGGCTGCGTCGCGGACGGCTATGCGCCTCACCCCCGCGCTGCTTATCCCGCGCGCCACCTCCTCGGCCATGCGCCTCGTGTTGCCGTACATGCTCGCGTACACCACGACTGCGCCCTCCTCCGCGGCCTCGTAGCGGCTCATGCGGCCGTACTCGGCTATCACGCGCCCCGCGCACTCCGTCCACACCGGGCCGTGCGTCGGGCATATCATCCTTATCTCGGCGGAGGCCAGCCGTTTCAGCGCGTTCTGCACCGGCGCGGCGTACTTCCCCACTATGTTCGAATAGTATCGCCTCATTTCGGGGAAGTAAGGCTCCGGGTCGGTGTCGGCGTCTTTCACCGCGCCGTTCAGTGCGCCGAAGCAGCCGAAAGCGTCGCCCGAGAAGAGCGTCGCGCCGGCGTCGTCGTAAGCCATCATCGTTTCGGGCCAGTGCACCATGGGCGTGAGGCGGAATGTGAGGGCGCGCCGCCCGAGCGGCAGGCTCTCGCCGTCCGCCACGGCGCGGCAGCCGCCGATGCCGTAGTATCCCTCCGCCATGCTTACGGTCTTCTTGTTGCCCACTATCACGGCGTGCGGGTACTGCTGCCGGAAAAGCGCGAGCGCGCCCGAATGGTCGGGCTCCATGTGGTTCACGATTATGTAGTCAACGGCGCGCCCGCCGATGGCGGCGCGTATGTTGGCGAGGAGCTCCGCGAAATGCTCGGGCCCCACGCAGTCGATCACGGCCGTCTTCTCGTCGGCGATAAGGTAGGAGTTGTACGAGATCCCCTGCGGCAGCGGCCACATCCCCTCGAAGAGCGCGGTGGTGCGGTCATTAGTGCCGATGTAATACAATCCGTCTGCGAGTTTTTGCATGTTATGTGTGTTTTTTGTTGAGTGCCTGTGCGGGCGCGGCCTGCCGCCGGCGCGCTCACCGCGGCGCGCGTCAGTAGCGCCCCTGGCAGAAGCGCTCTATCACCTCCGGGTAGAAGGCGAGCTCGAGCTTGCGCACGCGGGCCGCTATGTCCTCCGCGGTGTCGCCGCGCTCCACGGGGCATTTCGCCTGGAACAGCGTGCGGCCATGGTCGAGCTCGCCGTCGGCCAGGTGGACGGTGATGCCCGTCTCCTTGTCGCCGCAGGCGAGCACGTCCTCGTGGACATGGATGCCGTGCATCCCTTTGCCGCCGTGCAGCGGCAGGAGCGAGGGGTGGATGTTGATGATTCTGTCGCGGTACGCTTCCAGCAGGTAGCTGGGTATGATTGGCAGGAAACCGGCCAGCGCGATGACGCTCGTCCCCGCTTCGCGCAGCAGGGGCAGCGTCTGCCCGCTGTCGTCCAGCGCGCTTTTGGGCAGGTATGCCGCCCTCACGCCGAGCCTTGCGGCGCGCAGCCGCACGGGGGCTTCCCGCCGGCTGTACGCGAGCAGCGTGACCCTCGCCGCGCCGCTGTTTTGGAAATGGCGTATTATGTTTTCGGCGTTAGTGCCTTCGCCTGACGCGAATACGGCTATGTTGTCCATGTCTTTGCCGGTGTGTCCGCACCCGGCGGCGCGTTTCGCGGGCAAAATTAGCGAAAATGCGGCAGGCGCGGCCTTTTCCCCGCCGTTTTTGTCGTTCCCGGCCGCGCCCCGCACCTCCCGCGGCAAGCGCGGTCATTCCCCGCGCAGCAGGCGCGCAAGCCTTTCCATGCCCTCGGAGGCCACTGCGCGCAGGAAGCGCGTCCGCGCGTCCGCCGTTATTTTCACCTCCTTAGGATCGATGACGTAAACGGGTGCGTCGGGAGGCGCGTAGGAAACCAGCCCCGCCGCAGGATATACGTTCAGCGACGTGCCTATTATGACGAAAATGTCGGCTTCGGCGGCTTCCTCGGCCGCGAGCCGCATATTGGGCACGGCCTCGCCGAACCATACTATGTAGGGGCGCAGCAGAGAGCCGTCGGCCGCCTTCGCGTCGTGCGGCACTACGGCCTCGTCATCGCGGAGCGTGCGGATGTAGCGCGGGTTTTCGGGGTCGCGCGAAGAGGTTACCTTCATCAGCTCGCCGTGCAGGTGGATGACGTGCGAAGACCCGGCCCGCTCGTGCAGGTTGTCCACGTTCTGCGTGACTACGGTGACTCTGAAATCTTTCTCAAGCGAAGCGAGAATCTCGTGGCCGCGGTTGGGGCGTGCCGCGGCCAGCTGCGTCCGCCGCGCATTGTAGAAGTCGGTTACAAGGGCGGGGTCCGCACGCCACCCCTCGGGCGTGGCCACTTGTTCGACGGGGTATTTCTCCCACAGGCCGCCCGCATCGCGGAAAGTCTCGAAACCGCTCTCGGCGCTCATGCCCGCGCCGGTAAGCGCAACAATCTTCTTCATGAATGTGTCTTTTGTGAATATCACAAAAATAGCAAAAAAACGCCGGGTGCCTCTTTTGCGCGGAATAAAAGTAGTATATTTGCGCGGCTTGCGGGCGGCGGAGTCCCGCGCCTGCCGGAACACGCTCTGAGCGGGCTGCATGCAGGATAAAACAGCAAAAGAATAAAACAACAAACGCAAAATGAAAAAGTCAATTGTTATGGCGGCCGGAGCCGCCGCGCTTCTCGTTTCATGCAACGGCGGGATATCGAAAGCGAACATCACGAACGATGTCGACTCGCTCTCCTATGAAGTAGGGCTGTCCAATTCGCGCGGAGTGAAGCTGTACCTCTCGCAGCGCCTCGGAGTGGACACAACGTATATCGACGAATTCATAAAAGGCGTGAAAGAAGGCGCGCAGGCAGGCGAAGACAAGAAAAAGACGGCGCGTTACGCCGGAATACAAATAGGGCAGCAGCTCGGCACGAATCTGCTCAACGGCCTTAATCACGAGATATACGGCGAAGACAGCACGAAAACCATCAGCCTGAAGAACCTCATCGCAGGCTTCGTGGCGGGAACGCGCGGACGCGACATGATAATGACTTATGACGAGGCTTTCAAAAAATCACAGGTGCTTGTTGACAAACTCAAGGCGGAGCATCTGGAGAAAATCTACGGCGAGAACAAGAAGGCGGGCGAGGATTTCATCGCCAAGAAAGCTAAGGAACAGGATGTGAAGAAACTTCCCGGCGGCACACTCTACAAGGTGATAGAAGAAGGCCGCGGCCCCATTCCCGCAGACACTTCAAAAGTGCTTGTAAGCTACGAAGGACGCCTTATAAACGACACTGTGTTCGACAGCTCTTATAAGAACAATAACGGCAAACCCGTGGAGATAAGGGTGCAGCAAATGATACCGGGCTGGATACAGGCTCTTACGCACATGCCCGTCGGCTCCGTTTGGGAGATTTACGTGCCGCAAGACCAGGCATACGGAATGCGAAGCGCGGCAGCTGACCTTATCAAGCCTTATTCCGCGCTCATCTTCAAGATGGAGCTTGTCGAACTGAAAAAAGACGCTGACTGATGAAAAGCGCAAAGACCGCAACACTTGCGCTTGCGGCGCTGATGTCGGCGGGTACGGAAGCCGCGGCGCAGGACAGCTTGTCGGCCACAAAGAAGACGGGGGCTGAAAAGGCGGGAACGCAGGCCGTCGCGGCCGTCTCAGAAGCCAAGGCCGACACGCTGCCGCTGGCAGATTTCAGCAGGTATATGGGAATGGCTCAGACTATGGGTCTGAAAAACTATCTGACAGCGCGGCTGAACGTGGACACCACCAAAATGTCCGACTTCTCGCGCGGACTGGAGGAAATGCTGAAAAACCCCGACAACAAAAGCCTTGCCGCATACGCGGCGGGCGTTCAGATAGGGCAGCAGCTTATGCAGCAGATACTGCGGAACGTAAACCAGCGCATTACCGACAAGGACGGCGGAAAATACCTTGACGAAGAAGAATACAAGAAAGGCATCCTTGCTGGCGTAAAGGGCGAAAGGCTGGCGATAAGCGCAGATTCCGCCGCAAAGCTGGTGCAGACCCAGATGGAATTCTATGCGAAACGCAACACCGAGCGCAAATACGGCGCGAACCGCGAGAAAGGCGAGAAATTCCTCGCTGAAAACGCCGCAAAGGAAGGCGTGAAGACAATACCCGGCTCGAAAGTGCAGTATAAGATACTCAAAGAAGGCACGGGTGAGAAGCCGCAAGCCGCGTCGAAAGTGAAAGTGAACTACGAGGGTAAGCTCATTGACGGCACAGTGTTTGACAGCTCCTACAAGCGCAACCAGCCTGCTGTTTTCGAGTGCGACCGCGTGATAGACGGCTGGACGCAGGCTCTGACCAATATGCCCGTCGGATCGATTTGGGAGATTTACATCCCGCAGGAACTTGGCTACGGAGAACGTGGCAGCGGCGAGAAGATACCTCCCTATTCGGCTCTGATTTTCAAAGTAGAACTGCTTTCCATCGAAAAGTAAATCTATATACGCTTGACGGAAAGCGAACGCTCTGCATAATCGGGGATAAGTCCGCGAAATCTGGAAAACGATTGGAATGCGAGGGAATCAGCGCGGCATGTTTTTAACAAGCCTGACATATTCGGAAATGTATCTGCCGTGAACTGACGCATAGCGGAGCGGGTATGCTGAGGAATATGGAGGCGGCGGATTTCCTCCTTGCCCAGACGGAAGAGACAGTGCCGGTTTGTAAGAGGGCGGTGCTGTATTTGCAGCCTCTGCTTCGCGCCGGAGCTGCCGTAGAAACTAAAGAAAAACACATAGGCTGATGAGCTTGCAATGCGGCATAGTAGGGCTTCCTAACGTCGGCAAGTCTACTCTTTTCAACTGTCTCGGCAGTGCCAAAGCGCAGTCTGCCAATTTCCCGTTCTGTACAATAGAGCCTAACGTTGGCGTGACGGCCGTGCCTGACGAAAGGCTCGGCAACCTTGCGAGGATAGTGCGTCCCGCACGAGTGGAGCCGGCCACCGTTGAATTTGTCGACATCGCCGGCCTTGTGAAAGGGGCGAGCAAGGGCGAGGGTCTCGGAAACCAGTTTTTGGGCGACATACGCGGGACAGATGCCATAATACACGTGCTGCGCTGTTTTGACAACGACAACGTGACGCACATAGACGGATTTGTCGACCCCGTGCGTGACAAGGAAATCGTGGACACGGAGCTGCAGATAAAAGATCTTGAGACTGTGGAGCGGCGTTTTGCGCGGACGGAGAAAATGGCGAAAGCGGGCGGCGACAAGAAAGCGCAGACCGAATGCCGGGTGCTGGAGGCTTACTATGAGGCTCTTTCCGCCGGGCGTTCAGCACGTACCGTGTCTTTCGCGTCAAAGGAAGAACAGGCCGCCGCCCGGAATCTCTTCCTTCTCACGGCGAAGCCAGTACTTTATGTGTGCAACGTCGACGAGGGCAGCGCCGTGAACGGCAACGGGTACGTGGAGCGCGTAAGGCAGGCCGTCGCGCCCGAAAAGGCGGAAGTCCTCGTCGTGGCGGCGCAGACCGAAGCCGATGTGGCCGGGCTGGACGACCCGGAGGAGCGGCGCGTTTTCCTTGAGGACGCAGGGCTGGCCGAGCCGGGCTGCAATCGCCTGATTAAGGCTGCATATCGCTTGCTCAGTCTTGAAACCTTTATCACCGCCGGTCCGAAAGAGGTGAAAGCCTGGACTTTCCGCAAAGGCTGGAAAGCCCCGCAGTGCGCAGGAGTGATACACAGCGATTTCGAGAAGGGATTCATCCGCGCCGAAGTGATAAAGTACGACGACTACATCGCCTGCGGCTCGGAGGCCGCCGTGCGTGACGCAGGCAAGCTCCGTATAGAGGGGAAAGATTACGTGGTGTGCGACGGCGACATAATGCATTTCCGCTTCAACGTCTGACGGACGGCATCGCCCGCCGTCCGCCGCGGCCGCGATGCTCGGCAGACAACCGCTGTAGCTGCAAATCGTGTGCGGTGCACGACGCAAAACTCCGGGTGCGCTCTTTCACAGCTTCAAAGTGCAGCGCATGGCCGCGTCCGCCGCTTCTGCGATTGCAAGGCTCAAAACCACAGACAGACTTCGAACTCATGACAGAACTGCTTTTCATACATTGGAATCCCGATCCGGTCGCTTTCAGCCTGTTCGGGCGCGAAATCAGGTGGTACAGCCTGTGCTGGTGCGTCGGGCTGTTGCTGGGATATTTCGTGATGAAGCGCCTTTACCGGCATCAGGGCATAAGCAAGGAGAAGTTCGAGCCGATTTTCATATACGTGTTTGTGGGCGTGCTGGCGGGCGCGCGCCTCGGCCACTGCCTTTTCTACGAGCCCGGCTATTACCTTTCGCACCCCTTGCAGATGCTGCTGCCGATAAGGGAGCTGCACGGTGTCTGGCGGTGCACCGGTTACGAGGGGCTTTCTTCTCACGGAGGCGTGCTGGGTATGTTCGTGTCACTGTGGCTTTACGTGCGGCGCACAGGGGTCGGCGGAATGCGCGTGCTCGACAACATGGGCATCTGCGCCCCCATAACGGCTTGCTTCATACGCTTGGGTAATCTTTTCAACTCCGAAATCGTGGGCAAAACCACAGCCGTGCCGTGGGGCTTCGTTTTCGAGGCTAACGGCGACACCGCGGCGCGGCATCCGGCGCAGCTATACGAGTCGCTGATGTACCTGGCCGTGTTCGTCATAGGCCTGCTGCTCTACAAGGCTTACAGCCGCAGGATAGGGACAGGCTTTTTCTTCGGCTGGTGCCTTACTTCGATATTCACTTTCCGTTTCGCCGTCGAGTTCATAAAGGAAGTGCAAGAGGATTTCGAAAACGCCATTCTGCTTGACATGGGGCAGATACTCAGCATCCCGCTTATTGTGATAGGGGTGTACTGCCTTGCGGGCGGCAGGCTATGCCGCCGTTTTAGCGGGCGGGTTTCCTGACGGCGGCACTGTGCC
>CAZLLM010000043.1:0-7142 GCA_964560405.1 uncultured Prevotella sp. | reverse complement strand
GCTATTTCAGCTGGGAATTGAGGAAGTCTGTCATGCGCGTGAAGAGGTGGAGGCGCGTGCCGCCGCCGTATATCGAATGGTCGCGGTTCGTGTAGAGCTGCATCTGGAACTGCTTGCCGGCCTGCACAAGAGCCTCGGCGTATTCCATGGTGTTGCGCAGATGGACGTTGTCGTCGGCGGAGCCGTGCATTATGAGGAGCGAGCCTTCCATCTTCGCCGCCCGCGACACGGGGCTGTCGCCGTAGCCGGCGGCGTTCTCGGCCGGCGTCCTCATGTAGCGCTCTGTGTAGATTGAATCGTAATACCGCCAGTCGGTGACGGGGGCGACCGCGACTCCGGCGCGGAACACGCCGCCGGCGCTCATGGCCATGAGCGTGCTGAATCCGCCGTAGCTCCAGCCCCAGATGGCTATGCGCCCTTTGTCGACGTAAGGCAGCCCGCCGAGGTAAAGCGCAGCCTCCGTCTGGTCTTCCGCCTCCATCTGCCCTAAGCGCATGTATGTCTGCTTTTCAAACGCCGCGCCGCGCCCGCCGGTGCCTCGCCCGTCGACGCAGGCCACGATGTAGCCTTCCTGCGCGAGGTAGCGCTCGAGCAGGAGCCCGCCGCAAAACCCCGCCGCCCATGAATCGCATACCGACTGCGAGCCCGGACCGGAATACTGGTACATGATGACGGGGTACTTGCCTGAGGCGCTGAAGCCGGCGGGCTTCACCATCCAGCCGTTCAGCCTGTCGCCCTTTGACGTTGTGAACTCGAAGAACTCTTTTTCAGCCGGCGCGTCGGCTTCGAGCTGCCGCGCCACTTCGGAGTTGTCTATCAGAGTCTTCAACGTTTTCCCGTCTGAGGCGCAAAGCGTCGTTTCCGGCGCGCCGCCTATGCTGGAATGCACGTTCACGAAATAGCGCATGTCCGCGCTGAACACCGCCGAGTTGCTGCCCGCTTCCGAGGATAGCTTCCTGACGCGCCCTTTGCTGTCGGCCGAATACACGGCGGTCCGCAACGGGCTGCCGTCGTATGCGGCGTAATAGAACTTGCCTCCTTCCGCGTCGCAGCCGTAGAAGTCTGTTACCTCGCTGTCGCCGCTTGTCACCTGACGGACAAGCTGTCCGCTGAGGGTGTACCAGTAAATGTGGTTGCAGCCGCTCCGGTCGCTGATCACGGCGAAGTTGCCTCCGCGGAATCTCATGCCGGCGTAGGCTATTTCCCTGACGTACTTGTCGGCGTTCTCGCGAAGCAGCAGCTTGCACACGGCGGAGCGCGGGTTGGCCGCGTAGACGTCCATGCGGTCCTGCCGCCGGTTGAGCGTCACGACGGCTGTCTTCTCCGGGTCTTCGGTCTGGAATATGCGCGGGATGTAGCCGTCGTCATCGAGCGGCACGTCAATGGTCCGCGTCACGTGGCTTTTGATGTCGAAAGAGAGCACGCTGACCTTCGGGTTTGAAGCGCCGGCGACGGGGTACTTGTAGCTGTAAGCTCCGGGGTAGGAGGCGTAATCCGTCTTTTCAGGCGACAGCCCCTTGTAGATGGGGAAAGAGAACTGCGGCACGCCGCTTTCGTCGTAACGCACCCAGACAAGCATTTTGCTGTCGGCGGTGAACACATAGGAGCATGCCGTGGAGAATTCCTCTTCGTACACCCATCCGGGCACGGCGTTCGACACCTTGCCCGGCTCGCCGTCGTTGGTGACCCGGCTCTCGGCGTTGCCGAAGAGCAGTTTCACAAGATACAGGTCGCCTCCGCGCACGAAAGAAATCATTGTGCCGTCGGGCGAGAACTGCGGCTGCTGCTGCGGGCCTCCCTCGGAAAGGGGCTCCAGCGTCTTGTTGCCCACGTCGTATATGTAATATTCCGCCGTGAACGAGCGCCGGTAAATGTGCCGCGTCTTGGTTTGGATGAGAATCCTTTTCCCGTCGGGCGACACTATGTATCCGTCAATGCCGCCGACCTCCGCGCCGCGCGCCTCGCCCATGTCCGCCAGCACGCCGTTCTGCTCGCCGCTGCTGAACGAGTAAGAAACAATCCTCCTGCCGTCCTCGCTAACCTGGAAGTAACTCGCTCCGTCGGCGGAGGGTGTGAACGAGCGCATATAACGCACCTGGTATTTCCCGCCGACGACGTCTTGCAACGTTATCGCGGCATTAATGCTCTGCGGGGCCGCTTCCGCAAGGCAGACCAGCACCGCCATCGCTAACTTTTTCATGTCCGAAATCTTTTAGTCGTGTAATCCCGCGCCGCCGCGCCTCCCCACGCATCGCGCCTGCCGGCACTCGCGCATAAGGGAGTTTCGCGGACGCGCCGTTTATGCAAAAGTAGCGAAATGGGAGCGCAAGGCAAAACACCCCTCTGTTTTTTGCGGGCCGCGCCGCCTCTCCGCCGCCTTCCGGCGTGGGGCGAGAAGGCAATGCCGGATAATTCGGGACATCTTACATATCCCCGCGCAACCCAAAGCCGCAGTCACGGCACGCCGCCCGCACTCCGCACGCCCGGATTGCCGGACGGAAACCCGCGCCCGCCCGAAGACATTGCCGCAGACAGGCGGCGACGCGGGCTGCAATGCAAATTAACAAAGCCCGTTTCTTGCCTGTTGAAAGAATAATTGCCTACATTTGTGTTCAATGAAAGAACAAATGACGGACAACTTGCATTTCGCCGTATTGAAGCCTGACACTGACGGCAGTCCGACGTGCATAGCCGCATCGCTCGGCGGCAGACTGCGCAACGAAAGCGAAAGGCATGCGCAGGAGGGGATGGCGCTTGTCTGGGCAAGGGTGTTCTTCAGCGACATAATAAACCAGCTCCCGGCAGTAAAAAGCGGCGGATTAGAGAAAGAGCTGGGAGGTTGCGCCGTGTCGTACATCGAGCAGCCGCCGGCCTGCGGGTGCAAAGTCGCGATAATGGCGTGTTACGCGAAACACGCCTCCGTTGAAAAGCTGACAGACAACGCCGTGCGCATAAGAACCCCGCACGGCGCGTACATCTGCCAAAGCGTACGCTTCGAAGACGGCGAAGTCAAGGAGGCCGACGGCAGGCGCCAGATCAAACTCGCATTCGAACGCCACAAGTCACTGCTCGCGGAATACAGAATGACAGTGCGCGACAACACCGTGAGAACGTGGATATTCGTGCGCGACATCGACAGGAACTACGCGGACGTGGTTAAAGGCAGAAACGAATTCTTCGCACGGAACGGGCTTACCGCCGAGACCCATTTCATAGCCTCCACCGGGATAGGCGGATACAGCGACTGCCCGGAAGCGATTGTGGCGGCAGACTTCCTATCGAAAGAGGACATAAAGCCTGAAGAAATAAAATACCTGAACGCGCCCGATCACCTCAACCGCACCTCCGAGTACGGGGTGTCTTTCGAGCGCGGCACGGCTCTGCGTGCCGGAGAAGCGGAAACGCTGTACATTTCCGGAACGGCAAGCATCGACCGGCACGGCCGCTGCATACACATCAACGACCCTGAGAAGCAGACAAAAAGGCTGGCGGAAAACATCAAAGCCCTGCTTTCCTCCGCCGGCTCGCAGCCTGACGACATAAAGGCGGTAATAGCCTACATACGCGACTATGCCGACCGCGGTGCCACAGAGCAGGCACTGGCGGAGGAGCTTGGCGGCGCGCCCGCAATAACAGTCCTCGCCAAGGTGTGCAGGCCGCAGTGGCTCGTGGAAGCCGAATGCGTCGCTTTAAGAAACTGCTGAACGCCGTGCGGCGGGACGTGCGCAGAAATTCAGAGCTCTGAGAGAACGTTTACAACCCAATAGATTAACATTTGATATAATACAAAAAGAAAGCAAAATGAACCCATTCAGAAACACACTTACGGCTTTCCTTTGCCTCGCGGCAACGGCAGCGGCGCAAGAAAAGCAGGAGCGCTGGCTCAATCCTGACGTAAACCGCGTGAACACAGAACCGTCACGTGCGGATTTCTTCGCATACGAGACGCAGCAGCTGGCGCAGGACGGCGACAAGACCGCTTCGGGGCTATACCTGTCGGCGGAAGGCGCATGGAAATTCAATTTCGTGAAAGACCATGACAAACGCCCCGCGGATTTCTACCGGACAGACTTTGACGATTCGGGATGGGCGGACTTCAAAGTGCCCGCGCTTTTCGAAACCAACGGGTTCGGCGACCCCATTTACAAAAACGCGGGATACGCTTGGGCGACGCAGTTCGAGCCGAATCCGCCTTTTGTCGAAGAGAAGAACAACTACACCGGCTCCTACCGCCGCGAATTCGAAATTCCTGCGGCGTGGCAGGGGAAAGACATCTATTTCCATGTAGGAAGCGCCACATCAAACCTCGAAGTATGGGTTAACGGGAAACCTGTCGGATACAGCGAAGACAGCAAGACAGCCGCGGAGTTCAACGTTACAAAATACCTCGTACCGGGAAAGAAGAATCTCATTGCCATGCAGGTAATGCGCTGGTGCGACGGCTCCTATGTGGAAGACCAGGACTTTTGGAGGCTCACCGGCATAGCCCGCGAAGTGTATTTCTACGCCCGGCCGAAAAAACACATCAGCGACGTGTTCATCACTCCCGACCTTACGGACAACTACGCCGACGGCACACTTAAAATCGAAGTGACTGCGCCGCTCGCAAAAGGCTGCGGCGTGGAGATAAGCCTGCGGGACGCCAAAGGACAGGAGATTGAAAACGTGCAAGGCAAAATCGATTCGAAAGGGAACCTGACGGAGACGCTGAATGTTGAGAACCCCAAGAAATGGACTGCCGAGACACCCAATCTCTACAGCCTTTACATCATTCTGTCGGACGGAGGGGAAACGCTGGAAGTAATACCCCAGAAAGCGGGCTTCCGCAAAGTGGAAATCAGAAATTCGCAGCTTCGCGTGAATGGCCAGCCAATCCTTATTAAGGGAGCGGACCGCCACGAATTAGATCCAGACGGCGGGTATGTCATCTCTGTTGAAAGGATGATACAGGACATAAAGATTATGAAAGAGCACAATATAAACGCCGTCCGAACCTGCCATTACCCCGATGACCCGCGCTGGTACGAATTGTGCGACAAGTACGGGCTATACGTGACCGCGGAAGCAAACGTGGAGTCGCACGGAATGGGCTACGGCGACAAGACGCTCGCAAAAGAGCCTCATTACGAGAAGACCCACATCGAGCGCAACGACAACAACATAAAAATTTTGAAAAACCATCCGTCCGTCATTGTCTGGAGCCTCGGCAACGAAGCAGGATACGGCCCCAGCTTCGAAAAGGCATACGGCTACGTGAAAGCATACGACAGCTCCCGCCCGGTACAATACGAGCGTGCCATCTGGACAGAGGGCGGCAAAAGCGACATCTTCTGCCCGATGTATTACACCTACGCCGAATGCGAAAAATACGCGCAAGGAAGCGACGCCCGTCCGCTGATACAATGCGAATACGCGCACGCAATGGGCAACAGCACAGGAGGGTTCAAGAAATACTGGGATCTCGTCCGCAAATACCCCAAATACCAGGGAGGCTACATCTGGGACTTCGTTGACCAAGGCTTGCGTGACAAAAACGAAAAAGGCAGCATCATATTCACATACGGCGGCGACTACGGCCGCTACCCCGCCACTGACCATAACTTCAACTGCAACGGCTTCATCCGCCCGGACCGCGAGCCGGAACCCGAAGCCAGCGAAATACGGCACATATACCAAGACATCTGGGTCGCGCCTGTCGACCTGAGCAAGGGCGTGATAGAAATTCACAACGAGTACTTCTTCCGCGACCTTTCCAACATCCGGCTTGAATGGGAGCTGCTCGCTGACGGCGAAAGCGTCGCGAAAGGGAGCGAAGAGGCTCTTAACGTGCAGCCGCAGGAGCGCAGGCAGGTTTCCCTCAAAGGCTTCGCGGCAGCGTCAGGACGCAAAGACAAGGAACTGCTGCTGAACATCATTTTCAAGATAAAGACAATAGAGCCGTTGCTGGACGTGAACCACATTATCGCCCACCAGCAGCTGCCCGTAACAGGGTACAGTTTCCCCGCAGCCGAGAGCCTGACGCCTGACGCCGCAGAGCTACAAACGGAAAACAGTCCGAAGAAAGGCGAAAAGGAAACCGCCGCCAGAACGCCCGGAAAAGTGACGAAGCAGGAGCAGCTCGCCTGCCTGTCGCTCGCGGCCGGGCACACCACCGTCACTTTCAACAAGGCGACAGGATGGATAGACTATCTTGACATCGACAGCACGCCCGCTTTCAAGAAAGGCTATTCGCTCATGCCGGACTTCTGGCGCGCCCCGACAGACAACGACTACGGCGCGAACCTTCAGAGAGCCTTCGCCGCGTGGAAACGCCCGCAGATGAAGCTCACATCGTTTGAGTGCAAGGAATTCGGAGAAGCCAAGCGAGTGACAGCCGAATACGATATGCCGGGCGTGTCCTCGAAACTCAAGATGACATACACCCTTCGCCCGGACGGACAGCTCGTGGTGAACCAGAAACTCCTCACCGACTCCGCCGCGAAAGAGAAACCGCAGATGTTCCGCTACGGCATACAGCTCGTAATGCCGCGCGACTTCAAGAACATTGAATACTACGGCCGAGGGCCGGGCGAGAACTACATCGACCGCAACAACAGCGAACACATCGGAATATTCAGGCAGCTTGCGGATAACCAGTACTGGGGATACGTGCGTCCGCAGGAAAGCGGGAACCACACCGATGTGCGCTGGTGGCGTGTGCTGTCGCCGAAAGGCATCGGGCTTGAATTCTATTCCGACGCCCCTATGGAATGCTCGTCGCTCAAATACCTGACGTCCGACCTCGACGACGGCGAAGACAAGAACCTGCGCCAAAGCCATTCGGGCGACCTGACCCCGCGCCCGCTGACGGCGGTGCACATCTCGCAAAGGCAGTTCGGGCTCGGCTGCATCAACTCGTGGGGCGCATGGCCAGAGCCCGAATTCCAAATGCCTTACGGCGACCGCGACTTCACTTTTGTGATAAAGCCCATCACGCCCTCAGAATGACGGGCACGGCCGTAACAACGGGCCGACAGCGTAAAGTGATTGCGACAAATCAATTACGGAACCGCACCGTTAAGGCTTGCGCAATATTAAGGCTTGTGCAATCCCATGCCGCGGAAGCGGGCGTGTTTTGCGGGCGGTCTGCGGGGGCGGCGGGA
>CAZLLM010000042.1:0-7424 GCA_964560405.1 uncultured Prevotella sp. | reverse complement strand
CGGCGGCTCGCAGAAGCCGCCACAAGGCTGCCCCTCCGCCGCGGCGGGAGGGCTGGAGCGGAAGGCCGCGTCAAAAAAAACGAGTTTTTTTGCGTATCTCAAAAATATTTCGGTAGATTTGCAAGACACGAATGAAGAAACAGATTGTTATGGCTAACGACAACGGCAGAATCTCGCAGATAATAGGACCTGTCATAGATGTCGCCTTCAGCACGGCAGGCAGGAAATCCGAGGACATCCTGCCCCGCATACACGACGCCCTGCGCGTGGTGAGGGAGGACGGCAGCACGCTCGTCGCGGAAGTGCAGCAGCACATAGGCGAAGACACCGTGCGCGCCGTCGCCATGGACAACACCGACGGCCTGAAAAGGGGGCTGGAGGTGATTCAGACAGGCGGCCCCATCACCATGCCCGGCGGACGGCAGATAAAAGGCCGGATGATGAACGTCATCGGCGACTGCATCGACGGTTTGCGCCCCCTGGAGCGCGGCGGCGACTGCCCGATACACCGCGACCCCCCGAAGTTCGAGGAGCTGAAGACGTCGCAGGAGATCCTCACGACGGGGATAAAGGTGATAGACCTGCTCGAGCCGTACCTCAAAGGAGGGAAAATCGGGCTGTTCGGCGGAGCCGGCGTGGGGAAGACGGTCCTCATAATGGAGCTTATAAACAACATCGCGAAAGTGCACGACGGGTTCTCCGTCATAGCCGGCGTAGGCGAGCGGACGCGCGAAGGCAACGACCTGCTCCGCGAAATGATCGAGGCAAACGTCATACGCTACGGCGAAGAGTTCAAGAAGTCCATGGAAGAAGGGCACTGGGACCTTTCGAAGGTGGACTACGACGAGCTGCCCAAAAGCCAGGCGACGCTCGTCTACGGGCAGATGAACGAGCCTCCCGGCGCGCGCTCGTCCGTAGCCCTGTCGGGGCTCACCATCGCGGAATCAATGCGCGACAGCGGCTCGGAAGAGGGGAAGGCCAGCGACATACTGTTCTTCATCGACAACATCTTCCGCTTCACGCAGGCAGGCTCGGAAGTGTCGGCGCTTTTGGGCAGGATGGCCTCGGCCGTAGGCTACCAGCCGACGCTCGCAAGCGAGATGGGGGCGATGCAGGAGCGCATAACATCAACGAAAAAAGGCTCAATAACGTCGGTGCAGGCCGTTTACGTCCCGGCGGACGACATGACCGACCCCGCGCCCGCCACAACGTTCACGCACCTTGACGCTACGACGGTGCTGAGCAGGAAAATAACGGAGCTGGGCATATACCCCGCCGTCGACCCGCTGGCTTCCACGTCACGCATACTCGACCCTAAAATCATCGGCAAGGAGCATTACGCCTGCGCCCAAAGGGTGAAGCAGATACTGCAGAAATACAAAGAGCTGCAAGACATCATCGCGATACTCGGAATGGACGAGCTCTCGGAAGAGGACCGGCTCACCGTGAACAGGGCGAGAAGGGTGCAGCGTTTCCTGAGCCAGCCTTTCACCGTAGCGCAGCAGTTCACCGGGCTGGCGGGCGTACAGGTTCCCATCGACGAATGCGTAAGAGGGTTCAACATGATACTGGACGGAGAGGTGGACGAACTCCCGGAACAGGCGTTCCTGAACGTCGGCACAATAGACGACGCCATCTCCAAAGGGAAAAGACTGCTGTCAGAAGCGTGAGAAAGGATGAGGCTTACTGTCATATCGCCTGAAAAAGTGATCTTCGAAGGGGAGGCGGATAATGTCTCCGTTCCGGGAGGCAAAGGCCCTTTTGAAATCCTCAGAGGGCACGCCCCCATTATATCCAGCCTGACAAGAGGCGTGATACGCTATCGCGAAAACGGGGGTGAGCGTTCCGTGAATATAAGCGGGGGCTTCGTGGAAGTGGCCGGCGACAGCGTGACCGCCTGCGTTGAAATTGAAGTATAAGGGAAAGAGGAGGATGAGCAAAACGGCGTCATACACACTGCTGTCCGCAGTCATTCTGATTGCGCTGGGCGGGATTGCCATAACGGCGGCTCCCGCCGCATGCCGTTCCGCCCGGTTCTGTTCCGGCATAGCGTCGCTCGCCGTCTTTTTCTCGGCAATCAACGCAATATCATTCAAGGCGCACGGCATATTGTCGGCGCGGAAAGACGAATTGCTGACGCGGTTTTACCTGATTGACAAGACGGCGAGGTTCTTGCTGAGCGCAGCCCTCTTTTGCGTGCTGCTTTACCTCGACAGCACATTAGCGACAGCTCTTTCAGCGTTTGCGTATTACATCGCGGCGTTAGCCATAGAAACCGTATGTTTCGCGAACCTTGACAAACAGAAAGAAACGGGAAATGCGTAAACATATAATACAGACTCTTATCCTGTTCGCATTCGCGTTCCCTGCGACGGCCGGCGCGCAAAGCGCGGAAGCCGCCGACGGTAAGGCCGGAACCATTAATATACAAGAGATCATTTTCGGACATACCGACGACGCATACGAATGGCATATAGCTAATTTCGGGCATACGCATATAAGCATCCCGCTGCCTGTTATCCTGTGGGACGAAACAAAAGGGTGGAACGTGTTCCTCTCTTCACAATTTGAAAAAAACAACGGGGAATACAACGGCTTCTACATTTCAACATCGCCAGAGAACAAGGGGAAAATCGTAAAACGCGATGGCGGCAAGGAAGTGCGCCCCGTAAACATTTCCATCACAAAAAACGTCCTCGAATTGTTTATAGTCACGGCTCTGATGCTGTCCGTTTTCCTCTGGTGCGCCCGTTGGTATAAGGACAAAAAGCCGCAAGACGACGCTCCGAAAGGTTTTGTCGGATTCATCGAACTGTTTGTGATGAGCATTAACGACGATGTCATCAAAAGCAGCATAGGCGAAAAACATTACAGGTTTTATGCGCCGTACTTGCTTACCGCGTTTTTCTTTATCTTCATGAACAATGTAATCGGGCTGATTCCGATTTTTCCGGGAGGAGCGAATCTGACAGGAAACATTGCCATAACCTTGATTCTCGCGTTATGCACATTCATCGCCGTAAACGTGTTCGGCAACAAGCATTATTGGAAAGACATCTTCTGGCCGGAAGTCCCTACGTGGCTGAAATTCCCTGTCCCGATGATGCCGGTAGTGGAATTCTTCGGGGTTCTCACAAAACCTTTCGCGTTGATGATCCGTCTTTTCGCGAACATTCTGGCCGGACACGCCATCGTGATTTCATTGGTTTGCATTATATTCATAACTTTCCAGATGGGAGTTGTCATTGGAACATCCCTCACTGTCGTAAGCGTTATAATGACTATATTCATGGACTTCCTTGAATTACTGGTCGCATTTATCCAAGCCTATGTGTTCACTATGCTCAGCGCGGTATTCATAGGACTGGCGCATTTGGAGCCTGAAACAAAATAACAATCATAAAAAAACAAAGAACCATGTCTTTATTATTAATCTTATTAGACGCGGCGCTTGCCAAACTCGGAGCAGGCATTGGCGCAGGACTTGCAGCAATCGGAGCAGGCATCGGCATTGGCAGAATCGGTGGAGACGCTATGTCGGCGATAGCCAGGCAGCCTGAAGAGACAAACAACATCCGGCTGAACATGATTATTATCGCGGCGTTAGTCGAAGGTGTCGCGCTGTTCGCGGTTATAATTTGCTTGTTGGCCTTATTCCAATAACAACAATCCGATATGCCGTCCCTACTGACTCCTGATCCCGGATTGCTATTCTGGATGCTGATAGCTTTCGCCGTAGTGCTTGTCATTCTGGCGAAGTTCGGCTTCCCTGTTATAACAAAAATGGTTGAAGACAGGAAGAGTTACATAGATGAATCGCTGAAAAACGCTCGTGAGGCTAATGAAAAATTAGCCAACATACAGAGCGAGGGCGAACTTATCCTGCGGCAGGCGCGTGAAAAGCAGACTGAAATATTGAAAGAAGCGATGGCCGCACGCGACAGCATAATCAAAGAAGCCCGCGATAAAGCTGACATCGAAGGCAGAAAGATAATCGAATCGGCAAAAGAACAAATAAACATTGAGAAAGACAAAGCGATACGGGATATACGCAACCAGATTATAAATTTATCAACACAGGTTTCCGAGAAAGTGCTGCGCAGGGAGTTCGAGGACAATGAAAAGCAGCTAAGTTACATCGACAGTTTGCTGGATGAGATAGAAACCGTATAAGAAGGAGACAGCCAACAGTTTGCCTGATGGAAATAGGAACAATCAGCGTAAGGTATGCACGTGCATTATACAAATATGCATTAGAGCAAAACGAAGAGCATACAGTATATACGGAAATGGAAAACCTATCCGGAATATATTCGTATGAACCCAGATTACGGCTTATGATTGAAAACCCTTCTATGACATTAGAACAAAAAGAAAGCTTACTCAACCTCGCGTGCGGCGCAAATGTCTGCAAGTCTACAAAGCGTTTCATCAAACTGGTTGTCTCCAAGCGCAGGGCGGATTTTATGCAGTTTATAGCAAACTCATATATTCGCCTTTACTTAGAAGAAAAGAACATCGTAAAAAGCCGTTTGATAGCGCCGGTAAAACTTAGCCGGAAACTCATTGACAAGATACGCGCCGTTGTCGAGAATCGCACAAACAGCAAGATTGATTTCACCATAGAAGAAGACCCGTCTATCACGGGAGGGTTCATTCTTGAATACGGAACGTACAGGATTGACGCGACAGTTAATAGCCAAATAAACAAAATCAGGCATCAATTGCGTACAAGCAGCAATGTTTGCTAATCGGAATTAAAAAACAAGCCAATATATGCCAAACAACATAAATCCAGCCGAAGTATCAAAGGTTTTGCTCGACCAGCTTAATTCGTTAGACATCGGTCTTAAACTTGAAGAAGTCGGAACTGTCTTACAAATCAGCGACGGCGTAGCGCGCATATACGGGTTGCTGAATGCAACGGCGAGCGAACTTCTTGAATTTGAGAACGGAACCATGGGCATCGTAATGAACCTTGAGGAGGACAACGTGGGCGCTGTCCTGCTTGGGTCATACGAAGGCATCAAAGAAGGGCAGACAGTGAAACGCACGGGACGCATCGCCTCTATCGATGTCTGCGACGGAATGCTCGGCCGTGTAATAAACCCGTTAGGCATCCCTATTGACGGAGGGTTTGCGATAACAGGCGATAAATTGAGAATGCCTATCGACAGGAAAGCTCCGGGCGTAATCTATCGGCAGCCTGTAAACCAAGCCCTGCAGACAGGGCTGAAAGCCATCGATTCCATGATTCCCATAGGGCGCGGCCAGCGCGAGCTTATCATAGGAGACCGGCAGACAGGCAAGACAGCAATCGCCATCGACACGATTATAAACCAAAGGGGGAATTACGAAAACGGCGATCCCGTTTATTGCATATATGTGGCGATAGGGCAAAAAGCGTCTACCGTGGCGAATATCGTGCAAGTGCTGAAAGAACACGGAGCCTTGCCCTACACCATCATCGTGGCAGCGACCGCCGCAGACCCTGCCGCTTTGCAATATTACGCGCCTTTTGCGGGCGCAGCCATAGGCGAATATTTCCGTGACCGCGGGAAGCATGCACTTGTCGTATATGACGACTTGTCAAAACAAGCCGTCGCCTATCGCGAGATTTCCCTCATCCTCCGCCGTCCGTCAGGCCGCGAAGCGTATCCGGGCGATGTGTTCTACTTGCATTCCCGCCTTCTGGAACGCGCCGCAAAAATAAATGACCAGACAGAAGTGGCCAAGATGATGAACGACCTGCCTGAATCGCTTAAAGGCAAAGTCGTAGGTGGCGGTTCTTTGACCGCGCTGCCTATCATCGAGACACAGGCTGGCGATGTGTCGGCATACATACCGACAAACGTGATTTCAATAACAGACGGGCAGATATACCTCGACACAGACCTGTTCAACGAGGGTTTCCGTCCGGCCATTGATGTCGGCATTTCCGTTTCCCGTGTCGGCGGCGCGGCTCAGATTAAGGCGATGAAAAAAGTAGCCGGCACTTTGAAAATAAACCAGGCGCAATACAGAGAGCTTGAATCCTTCTCAAAGCTGTCGTCCGACATGGATAGAGTAACGGCTATGACATTGGACCGCGGGCGCAAGAACAACGCCCTGCTTGTCCAGGAACAGTATTCCCCAATGCCCGTCGCGGAACAAGTGGCCATTCTTTATTGCGGCATAAACGGGCTTCTGGCAGACATCCCTTTGGATAAAGTAGCGGATTTCCAGAAAAACTTCCTGCAAATCATGCGTACCTCGCATAAAGACGATGTGTTAGCCCAGTTGCAGAAAGGAAACCTGTCGGAGGAAGTCCTTTCAACAATAAAGGACGAAGCCATCGGTCTGACTGCACGATACAAGAACTAAGGAAACTGTTTTCGCATGGCCTCTCTCAAAGAAGTAAGAACCCGCATCAACTCCATAAAGAGCACACGTAAAATCACGAGCGCCATGAAAATGGTCGCGTCGTCAAAGCTGAGCCGCGCACAGCGGGCCATAGGGAATATGCGGCCTTACGAAAAGCGACTCCGCGCCATCATGTCGCGGTTCCTTTCGGAAGCGGGCGATGACATGGAAACCAGCTACGCCGAGGAAAGGGAAGCGCGGAACGTCGCCGTTGTAGCGGTTTCATCGAATTCCAGCCTTTGCGGAGCGTTCAACACGAATGTTATAAAGGAATTCAAGGCCGCCGTCAACGAATGCCGCGGCAAAGGCTGCGGGATAGAAGCCCTCCCCATCGGGCGCAAAGTAGCGGAAGCGGCCCGCAGGATGGGTTTCAGCTTCGGAAGCGACCATTCCGCTTTGCTGGAGCGTCCCGGCTATTCTGACGCGGCGGCATTGGCGGGAAAGCTCATGTCGCGGTTCTGCGCGGGGGAAATCGACGAGGTATTCCTTATATACCAGCACTTCGCTTCCGCTTCCCGCCAAGAAATACGCAGAGAAAAGTTCCTGCCCATCAACCTGCGCAGTATGGGCGCGGAAGAAAACCGGTCGGAGAGCAGACGCCAGCTGGACTTCATCGTGGAGCCGTCGGCCAAGGACATCGCCGAATCGCTTATCCCCGCGGCTCTGCACTTCAGGCTGTACGCCGCGCTGTTAGACAGCCTTGCTGCAGAACACTCCGCCCGCGTGATAGCCATGCAAGTGGCGACCGACAACGCCGACGAGCTTATCGAACAGCTCACGCTCGCTTACAACAAGGCGCGGCAGCAGGCCATAACTTCCGAACTGTTGGACATCATGGGCGGCTTCGTGCAGCACAGTTGAACGCCGTACAGCACCCTCTTTTCCGGCGAAAGTCCCGCTTTCGCGCAGGACGGGGATGCCTCCCGCGAGGCTTGCGGCTTTCGGAGCAAGGCCGTCCCGCCTGCAAGCGCATCCGCCGCGGACGGCGTTGCGCAAGGTTGCTTTCCCGCTACAATCCCCCC
>CAZLLM010000041.1:0-7436 GCA_964560405.1 uncultured Prevotella sp. | reverse complement strand
GGACGGAGCGAGGCGGCGCGCCTTAGAACGGGTAGCCTATGGCGAAGTGCAGCGCGAGGCTGTCGGAGAACTTGCGGATGTTGTAGTAGCCGCTCTTGCCTGTGTCGTAAGGGTTGTGGAGCGCGATGCCGAGGTCGAGCCGCAGTACGAGGAACTCCATGTCGTAGCGCAGTCCTGCGCCTGTGCCAAGCGCGATTGATTTCAGGAAGCCGGCCGAACTCAGCTGCCCCTCGGGGCGCGAGTCGTCCTTTCGCAACAGCCATACGTTGCCGGCGTCGAGGAAAACCGCGCCGTGCAGCGAGCCGAACAGGGGGAAGCGCAGCTCGGCGTTGGCAGCCAGCTTGATGTCGCCTGTCTGGTTCATGTAGGCGTATTTCGTCTCGTCGGATTTGAAACGTCCCGGCCCGATGCTCCTTATGGTAAAGGCACGCACGCTGTTTGCGCCGCCGATGTTGAACTGCTCACTGTACGGAGCTGCGCTGCTGTTGCCGTAAGAGCAGATCACTCCGCCGAACAGCCGCGTCGCGAGTTTCAACGACGAGCCGAGAGCATAAGTCTTGTGCACTTCGGCAGTGGCCTTCACGAACTGCGCGAAAGGATTGCCGAACAAAGCCTTGCCGCTTTCGCTGAACTTCCTTCCGGCGGCGGCGTAAGCGCACGACAGCAGGTTTCCCGCCTCTTTGAACGTCGCCTGCACCCATACGGGGTTGCGCGACTGGCGCGAAGAACTGTACGTGAACGTGTAGCCTATCGATGGGATGAACTGGTCGCGCATACTGACGTAGAGCGCGGGGTTTGCGTTCATTATGGAGTCGAACTTGGCGGATTTGTTGACGGTGCGGTCGAAGTCAAGCGAGAATACAGTGAGTTCGTGCGTTACGCGCCGGGAGCGTTCCCATTTGTACGCCATGGAAAGTCCGAACTTCACCATATTAAAGTAGTCGGAACGCTTCATCCAGTCAGCACTGAGCGAGAAAGCCGTTGACGAAGGGTAGCGGTAGTTCTTGTTTGCCAGACCGGGAAAGAAAATGCGCGGGAATTTAAGCTCGAATGAACTTCCAAGTTCGTAGGAATCGAGGAGGTCGTTGCTTTCTTTGTCCGGGGTTTTCAGCTGCCACTCGTAAGAGCCGTAAATCTGAAAACTCATGCTCTCGCCGGCCCGGAATACGTTTTTCTTCGTCACCCTGAAAGCCGCGCCGGGCCCTATCTGGTCGTTGCTCTTCGAGTTCACGTCCATTGTGAATTCGCTTTCGTACGGCTTGTCCATACTGGCATATACAAGGACATCAAGCGTGTCGCAGATGCCCGTGGTGTCGCGGGGTATATACGACATATTCATCTGGCTGAAAAGCCCCATGCTGCTCAGTTTTTCAAGGGTGTACTGCTCTTCGCGGTAAGAGTACGGCATGCCACGCAGGGAAAACATATTTTGCCGCCATACCGACGGGCGGAGAGGTATCTTCCTGCCCGTATAATGGAACTCGAAGTCGCCGAGCGAAAAGCTTTTCCCCTCGTCCCTGCCGGGCACGACATCTATAAAGATACGTTTCTTCCCGTAGTACCACTTGCGCTTCATCATGCCGGGCATATTGCCTGCGGGAAGCACTTGCAGTTGCACGTATCCGGGATGCGCGAATGTGTCGGCGCGGAAAGTGGTGTACTCATTGCTGTAAAAGTAATAGCCATTATTGCGGAAGAGGTCTTTAAGCCGCACTTGCTCTTCGCCGATATTGGCGAGACTGAAAACGTCTCCTGTTTTGAGCAGCCGTCTTTCAGGATTCTTGCGCACGAGGCTGTCCATGCCGGATGGGAAATTCAAGTACGTGATGGAGTCGAACCTGTAAGGTTCGCGAGGAGTTACATAATATCTTATCTTTGACTTGGTGCTGTCGCTGTTAGGCAGCAGCTCGTAATCGGCGCTGCCGCGGAAATAGCCATAGTTATGGAGGATGTTTGTCGCCACTTTCACACGCAGATCGGGGTTTACCGTGCTTATGAGGACGGGCTGTTTGGCAAAATGCCTGAACATCCACTTCCCCATTGCGCTGCGACTGTTAACGAAACCGCTGTAAAACCACAGGCCGAAAGCGAGCGGCTGCCTGCGCGACGAACTGCCGAAGAGAGCACTGTTCGGAGGATAGGCGAGCACTCCGTTCACTTCCTCCTTTACGAGGGCGAGCGCTTTTTCGGAGGATTGCTCGCGCGCTTTCTCCGCTTCGCGCATTTCCTTTGTCATTTCCCCGTAAACGGTGTCGGCAGCGTTCCTTGCGGCATCGGGACTGCCGATTTGAGTGAAAAGCCTGTCAATGTCTTGCGCGGTTTCTGCCAAGGCTTTTATCACGCCGGCCGAGTCGTTATCCGCCGCAGTCTTGCCCTTGCCGCCGAACTCAACCGACTTTATTCCCGTGTAGAGCATTTCCCCTTCCGGCAGATGCTTCGTAACGGAGCATGAGGCGAGAAGCGCGGCAGCCACGTGGCAGGCAGCCAGCACCAAGACACACGCTTCCTTGCGGCTGAAAGACAGTGACATTGCCGCACGTTTCGGCACAGACAACGGCAGGTGTCGGCAGGTGATGCGGTCATTTATGTAAGACGTAATTCTTATTCCGCGCCTTGTGTTTCGCATTATGAGCCTTTTATTTCTCCTTATCTTTCAATTCCGCGGCGGGCGTGCCGCATCCGAACTTCCGGCAGGTACTGCTCTCTCGTCCTTGCGCCTTTTCCTGTCTTTGTTTTTCCAAAGGAAAATCTCGCCGAAAGTGTCGGTCTTGCGGCGCAATACGAGACCGGCTCCCATTTCCGTAAGCTGTCCTTCGAGGGGGTCGTACTTGTTATTGTCGTAGAAAAGGCGGATGTAGCGTGATGCGCTGTTGTCGAGCCTGTATTCGAGGGAAACATTGTCTATGAAGCTGGCGGCATCGTTGCGAGCGTCTTCGCCGGTCGAGACTCGTCCGCCGATTATGACGTTCACTCGGTTGCCCCAGAATCGTTTAGCGAAGCGGAAAGAGTAGTCGGTGTTGGCCGCGCCTGTTTCCGATGTGCCTTCTTCTACGTTCACACTGAGGTCTATTGTTTTCAACGCGCTGCCCGCTATCTGCTGCACCTCGCTTTGGAGGAACGCGTTGAGGGCGTTGTTCGCCTTGAAGCCGTTTGATGTGTTGCTTTCTTCGAGATACATCCCGGTGGCGAGCATGGAGATTGCCAGTTTGTTGCGCTGCTCGGGCGACATGGCCGCCAGCTGGTTTTGGACGGTCTGGTCTTCGGGGGCTTCGAGTGTGAACTGCAGCCCCATCTGCGCAAGCGGTTGGGTTATAGATATTCCGGCATCGAATGCGACGGAACGCGATGCGTCGTTCTCCGTCACCGAAGCCTTGATGCGCTCTTTCGCCTGGATGTTGAGCGTCGGGTTCATTGGGTTGCCTGTAAACTCAATGTAGCTTCCGCGGGTCAGGTAAAAGGTGCGGAGCGGTATGACGGGAAGCGCGTATTTCATCTCGCCGCTATTGGCCGTGTATCTCCCGGTTAGTATCACCTCGCCCTGCCGCGTGTAGCGGAATGTCAGCTGCCCGCCGCCTTCTATATCAACATAGCTTTGCTTGTCTTCGCTTATGTCGCAATGAAGCCGGGCGGCGTCGCTTATGCTTATCGCCAAAGTCATGTCAATTCCCCCCGCCTCCACGTCAGGCTCGGCCGCTTCCGCCGTGTCAGAGAAATCGACGAAAGAGACAAGTTCGTTGAGACGGTTTTCCGCTGAAAGGGGCGAATCTTTCAAGACGTAGCTCACGTTTGTCGCAGGCAGGATGTTCAGGCTTCCGATGATGCGCAGATTGTCTGCGGTGCCTTGTACGGAAGTGCTTATGTCGGAATATACTTTTCCGAACACTTCCGATTTTTTCGTCTGCGCAGCGTTGACAAGCTCGAAGTTTGCCGCGTCAGCCCTTATGTTAATCAGCACGCGGCTGAAATCGCTGAAATCCACTCCGCCGTTCACTACCAAAGGATTGCTGCCAGTCGAGTAAAGTTGCAGGTCTTCCATCTGCATACGGCTGCCGGTTATCCGGGCCGAGTCGTTCTGTACATTGAAATTGAAGCCGTAAATGTCAGAGTAGACGTGTACGGAATCCAGCCTGACTGTTCCGTTAAGCAAAGGCGAGGCGGCCTTGCCCGTCATATTCAGCTCTCCCGCCAAGTTCCCGCTCAGGCTGAACGTCTCGCCTGTGAAACCGTTCAGCATATCGAGGGGGAATCTTATGAGGGAAAGCTTTGCGGCAAGGCTGTCTTCGGCGTTCAGGTACGCGCCATTGATTTCGGCTATTTCGTTTCCGTCCCGCGTTATGAACGCGACGAGGCTGTGCGCTCCCTCCTGCCCGGAGGGAATGTACGTCCCGTTCATGCCGATGTCGCCTATGGGGACGTTTTCGTAGCTCAGCGTCTTTGCGTTCACGTCAAATGCGGCTGTCGCCTCTCGGTTTTTGTTAGTGACGTGTATGTCGCTGGAAAGGAATCCTGAAACCGCAGGCATATAAGGCAGGGCTGATGTAAGTTCTCCGAGGTTTACGTTGACGGCTTTCAGTGTTATGTCATTCGTAGAGTCTTTCACGGAAGAATGCAGCGTCAGTCCGGTGCCGTCGTCGGCGAGCAAGTCCAAGTCTGCGAGAATGTTCCTGCTTTTCTCCAAAGAGACGTAGTTGTCTTTGTTTACTTTGAACTTTCTGTAAGCCATCACGATTGTCTCGGGATAGAAATGCACTTTCATACCGCTGTCCACGAGATCTGCCCTCACACCGAAGTTCACGCCTTCCCGCCCGTCCTTGTCGGTATAGACGAATTCCGCCTTGGCTAAGCCGTCGTTAAAGTATCCGTTGAGCCGCGCCTTGAATAAGTAAGGGTTCCCTTTTGACACGTTTCGCACCGTGCCGTTGATTCTTATGCCTTTTGCGTCTGAGGTGTCCTGCGAAATCCTGATTCCTATCGTGTCGAGCAGCAGCGTCCCGGTGCTGAAAGAGCAGACGCGCCCCTCTCCGTTTACGCCTTTGGCGGAATCGCAGGCAAGCCTGAATTGCAGGCTGTCGAATTTGTACCCTGATGCGTAGTTCAGGATATTGCTCACGGGATTGTCATCTCCCGCACTGACGTAAAGGTCTATGTCGGGCAGCAGCCGTCGCAGCGCGTCCTGATCGACAGCCTTTTCCTCTATCTGGCGGACGAGCAGCGTGGCGAGCCTTTCCGCCTGTGCGCTTACCCGGCTTATGTC
This sequence comes from uncultured Prevotella sp., assembly GCA_964560405.1. Classification (GTDB taxonomy): domain Bacteria; phylum Bacteroidota; class Bacteroidia; order Bacteroidales; family Bacteroidaceae; genus UBA6398. The sequence goes on along the minus strand of CAZLLM010000041.1, from coordinate 2,182 downwards.
CCCTCCCGCAAGCAGGCGCAGGCCAAGGTCGCCCGACGCGAGCGCGGCGTAAAGCGAGTCTTTCCCGCTGCCGAACTTTACGTTAAGGTCTTTGGCGGGGAAAACGCCGCTGCTTGTGGTTATCTTTATATCATTCAGGGCGGCGTTAAGCCCGTAAGCTGTCATGGCTGCGTTTGCCCGCAGTCCGGCGTTTACCTTTGCAGCAAGAAACAAGGTGTCGGCCTTGCCCGTGAACTTTCGCGCGTCAATTTGAGCCGCCGTCGCCTGTACGGTGGCGGTTATTCCTTTTTTGCCAAACCGGGCGGCCACCTCGCCCGAACTGTTGATGAAATCGTTCTCGGCCTTGTACGACATCTTCCCAGCGCCGCGCCTCAGCGCAGCCTGCACTTCGGTGTTGCTGAGGTCGTAATCGGAGACCGCGAAGCTGCGCACTTTCGCTTCTGCCCTAAGCGCTGAGGACTGCGAGAGCGGGTCGAAGCCGCGTCCGCTCACGTCCAGCCATGCCGTAAGGTCATGCAGTGAGCTGCTTTTCAGTATGCTGCCGAGCGGGAACTGCCGCGAGTCAATCTTTGCCGCATAGGTTTCCTTGCCCGTATCGCAGCTGCCGTTTACGCTTATCCGCCCCTTGCCTGCCCGGATTGCGGAATTCGTTGAGTATGCGTCTTTCGCGAAAGCGAATTTCCCCTTGACTGACGTTCCGTGCGGGATGGCGATGCCGCCGCCCGTCAGATTCGCGAACAGGCTCGCGTCCTGTATGTCAAACGAATAGTCAACGCTGCCGTTGCGTCCTTTCTCCAGAATGCCGTTTGCCGTCCCGCTCGCGCGAAGCCTGAACATCCCTTTCGCGTAAAGCTCCGCCGCCTTTATCTTCACCGCGCCGCGGCTGCCGTCCGCCTCAATCCTGACTTGCAGAGGCCCGGAGGGGATGGCGGAACCGGCTTTGCCGGAAAGGATTCCCGGCGCGGCCGTTTCAACGTCGCGGAAGTCCAGCGCGCCTGCGGCCCGCACTGCAACCCTCCCTGCCCCGCCGCGTTTCAGCGCATCGCGGCTGAGCGTAACCGCCGCCTTGAACGATGAGCGCGCCGTCGCCGCCTCAAAGCCCGAAAGCGAAAGCCTCGTGCTGTCCATGTAGAATTTCCCCGACAGCCTGCCGAGCGCGAGGCCGCTCTTCTCTTTCAGCCTTAGCGCGGCGACCTCGGCCGCTGCCGCCCCGCCGTTGTAGAGGATGCCGCGCAAGGCGGCGTTTAAGTCAGACACGTGTATGTGGTTCGCGTCAAACCCTTTCCCGTACGCCGCGAAAGGGATGTCATACCGCGCCGCGCAATCCTTCAGCGCAAGCTCCGCCGCTCCGTACGAACCCTTCCCGAGGTCGAAGTCCCCGTCTCTGAGGCGCAGGCTTCCTATCTCGGCCGTCGCCCTCATCGAATCGCCAGGCATCCTTACGCTCGCCGACGAGTTTTCTATGAGCAGCTTGTCAGCCCTGATCTTCCATGCCGTCCCTGTCGAAGAAGCGGTGTCTTCCTCCGCCGTTTCGGACAGCTCGATGCACAGGCGCGAATTTTCCAGTGCCGCACGGTTCACCCTCACAGCCGAGCGTTTCAGGTCAATCCCCCGGCTTTCGACGCGGAGCGCGCCGACGCGGCCTTTCACGCGCACGCCGTCAATCAGTCCGGCGGTGTTAATCTCGCAGTCCCGTATGTCCAGCCCCGTTATGTCCACTTCCTGCCTGAACAGCGGGATTACGGCTATCCCCGCACGTATGCTGCGCGCGTCAAGCAGGGTGTCGCCCCCCTGCCGTGCGAAAGGCCTGATGATGGCGAGATCAAGCGGGAAAGCCAGCCGCACGCGCTCCATGCGCAAGGCGACGCCAGTGTTCTCGGAGACGTACGCCGCGACTCTCCGCACGATGAAGTTCTGCACCGGAGGGATGTACAGAGCCATCGCAAGAAGAAAGAACAGCGCGATTGCCGACACCGCGGCCGCCGCTGTCCGGCGGAGTGCCTTTTTCATGCCAAAGAGTCAAACAACCCTGCAAAGGTAAGAAAAAAGGGCTGAAACATAAGGGAGGGAAACGCCGCCGCCCTCAGACGGAGCGGCGGAAAGCCTGCGCCTTATTAAAATTATGTGTCCGCTCAAAAAGGGTGTCCGCTTCCCTTTCTTCATAATAAAATCCCCGCCTTTC
>CAZLLM010000040.1:0-7461 GCA_964560405.1 uncultured Prevotella sp. | reverse complement strand
TTCATCTCTTTCGCTTTTTTAGGTGACACTTGAATTTTTCGCGAATATACGCTTTCCGCGCCGTAACTGTTTTTCCAGTAGGGCATAAGCAATACCTCGCAAAGGGGGGCTCCCTTTTGCGGGGGGTATGGTAACGGGAAGGGTTCAGGCGTACAGGGCGCTCTGCACCACCTCGCCGAGCGTGGGGTGGGCGTGTATGATCTGCCGGAACTCTTCCAGTGTGGTGCCTTTGTTCATCAGGGCTACCGCCTCCTGCACCAGATCGGCCGCGCGGGCACCGAGCAGGTGGCAGCCCACTACCCGCCCGTCGTCCGAGGAAACGAGGATTTTGCAGAACCCGTCCGGCTCGTTCATGGCCAGGGCCTTTCCGTTGGTGCGGAAGAACGACTTCATGGCCACGACTTCTATCCCTTTCCGTTTGCACTGCTCTTCGGTCAGTCCCGCCATCGCCGCTTCGGGGGAGGTGCAGGCTGAGGCGGGGACCAGGTCGAAGCGGATGGAGTCGGTTTTCCCCAGAATGCTGTTCAAGGCGCGGATGCCTTGGAACACGGCCGCATGAGCCAGCATGCACTGCCCGTTGACGTCGCCGATGGCGAACACGTTAGGGATGTTTGTCCGCATGTTCCCGTCCACGCCGATTCCTTCCGCACTGTAGCGGACGCCCGCCGCCCGGAGATTCAGCGCCTGCACATTCGGGGCGCGCCCCACAGCCACAAGCACCGTATCGGCTTCGCACGTCCGCCGTTCCCCTTCATATTCGTAAGACACAGCCAGAGCTCCGCCTTGCCTGGCGATGCCAGCCACCTTTGCTCGGTTGAATATTCCGACGCCTTTCCCGGCCAGTGTCCGCTTCAGACGTTTCGAGATGTCTGTGTCGAAGTTCGGGAGGATATGTTCAGCGTATTCAAGCATTGTAACCCGGCTGCCGAAGCGGCTGAAGACCGAGGCGAATTCCATGCCTATGACTCCCGCGCCGATTACGCACAAGCGGGCGGGCACATAGCCTATTTCCAGCATTTCTTTTGAAGTCAGCACTCCCGGAAGGTTCATCCCCGGCACAGGCAGCGTCTTCGCGACCGAGCCGGCGGCGATCAGCAGGTAATCGGCGGAATAATATTCCCCGCCTGCCGTTACGGTATGCGCGTCTTCCAGCCGCGCCTTGGCGTTGACATATGTGATAAGTTTGTGCCTCAGCAAGGACTCTATGCCCTTTCCGAGCGTACCGACAACTTGGTTCTTGCGCTCTATCACTTTGGAAAAGTCAAAGGAATAGGACAGGCCGCCGATGCCGTATGTTTCCGCCTCCTTCAGCTGCTCCATCACTTCCGCGTTCTTGCAGAAGGATTTCGTGGGGATGCATCCTTCGTTCAGACAGGTTCCGCCGGGCTTTTTCTCCTCGAATATCGTGACCGTCATTCCTTGTTTTGCCGCCCGGACGGCCGTTTCGTATCCTCCGGGGCCTGCTCCTATGATAATCAGATCTGTGTGCATGGGTTACGCTTTTGAGGTTTCTTTGAGCAGGCTTCTGTAAGACAAGACAGGGCGCCTGGCTGCCGCGGTCTCATCAAGCCTGCGGACCGGCGTTGTGTGCGGGGCGGTCTTCACCGTTTCCGGGTCGGCTTTCGCTTCCTGCGCCACCGCCTTCATGATACGGATGAATTCGTCCAGCGTTTCGACGGATTCCGTTTCCGTCGGCTCGATCATGACGGACTGGCGGAACAGAAGAGGGAAGTATATCGTGGGCGCATGGCAGCCGTAATCGAGCAGACGTTTGGCTACGTCAAGAGCGGTTACGCCGGAGGATTTGTCGGCCAGCCCGTCGAACACGAACTCATGCTTGCATATGTCCTTTATCGGCAGGCAATAGTCTTCTTTCAGTGATTCTTTGATATAATTGGCGTTCAGGACAGCCAGTGGCCCGACCTTCTTTATGTTTTCTTTCCCTAAGGACAGGACGTATGTGCAGCCGCGGACAATTACGCCGAAGTTGCCCAAAAAGCCGGAAACCCTGCCCAAGGCCTTTTCCGGCCGGTCAATGTAAAACGTGCCGTCAGCGCGTTTCTTCACGTGCGGGTCCGGCAGATAGTCAGCCAATGCTTTTGTTACGCCCACCGGGCCGCAGCCGGGGCCGCCTCCGCCGTGAGGCGCGGAGAATGTCTTGTGTACGTTAATGTGCATAATGTCGAATCCCATGTCTCCGGGACGGCATCTGCCCAATAAAGGATTAAGGTTCGCGCCGTCGTAATAAAGCAGACCGCCGCAGACGTGCACCAGCCGCGCTATTTCCAGGATTTCCGTTTCAAAGAGTCCCAGCGTGTTCGGGTTGGTCATCATAATGCCGGCGATGGTGTCGTCCAGCAGCGGCTTCAGGTCTTCCACGTCAATCCTCCCGTTTTCTTTGGACTTCACTTCCACGATTTCCAGCCCGCACACCGCCGCGCTCGCCGGGTTGGTGCCGTGAGCGCTGTCGGGCACGATAACTTTCGTGCGCTTTGAGTCGCCGCGCTGAATGTGGTACTGGCGCATCACCATGAGGCCGGTCAATTCGCCTTGCGCTCCCGCGAACGGATTAAGCGTGAACTCGGCCATGCCGGACACTTCGGCCAACGCATGGGCGAAGCTGTAATACAGTTCCAGCGCGCCTTGCACGCTGTCTTCCGGCTGCAAAGGGTGCAGGGAGGTGAAAGCCGGCAAGGCCGCTGTTTCCTCGTTCAGTTTCGGATTGTATTTCATGGTGCAGCTTCCGAGCGGATAGAAGCCGGTGTCAACGCCGAAATTCATGCTCGAAACGTTTGTGTAATGACGTACCACGTCAAATTCGCAGACTTCGGGCAGCATCAGTTCTTTCTCCCTTTTCAATGAGCTTGGCAGGTCTTCCAACGAATATTGCCTCATTTTGTTTTCGGGCAGCGAATATCCGCGGCGCCCCTCCTTCGAGAGCTCGAATATCAGTTTATCGTAATATTTCATGGCGCAAATATCCTTAACTTATTAAATTAGAGCGACCAGCCTGTCTATCTCTTCTTTTGTCCGTTTTTCCGTAACACAAAACAGCAGCACCCCGTCCTCTATTTCCAATCCGGCAAATATTCCGTTTTCCCTCCAATTCTTTTGCAAATTTCCCGGGCATAAGGAAGTGCGCACGGCGAACTCTTTTAAGAACGGCTTGTTGAATGCCGGGAAGAACTTGCCCGTAGCCAGCAGCCTCTCGTATAAGTAATGCGCGCCGCTGTACGACAGCTCGTTTACCTCCCGCAAGCCCTGTCTGCCCATCAGCGACAAGTATATGGTGGCATACAGAGCCATCAAAGACTGGTTGGAACAGATATTGCTGTTGGCTTTCTCCCGGCGGATATGTTGTTCACGCGCCTGCAATGTAAGCACGAAAGCCCGTTTCCCGTCTGCATCCTTGGTCGCGCCGACAATGCGGCCGGGCAGCTTGCGTACCAGTTCTTTCGTGCAAGAGAGATATCCCGCGTACGGGCCGCCGAAGTTCAAGGGCATACCTAAAGTCTGCCCGTCTCCGCAAGCGATGTCCGCGCCCCATTCCGCAGGCGTTTTCAGCACGGCCAGCGTTGAGGGATCCGCATTCATTATGAACAAAGCTTTCTGCGCGTGGACAGCTTCGGCGAATCCGGCGAAATCTTCGATAATGCCGTATTTGTTAGGCGAAGCCGCGATTACTCCCGCCGCATCTCCGGCCTGAAGCAGGCGTTCCATTTCCGTCTTGTCTGTACACCCTTCTTTTTCAGCAATGGTTTCCAAGTTTATCCCGTGATAAAACGCATACGTCCGCACCACCTGCATGACGTTAGGGTTCACCGTTTCGGAAACCAGCACCTTATTCTTTTTCTTAGCGGAAGCCGCCGCCATAAGCATGGCTTCCGCCGTAGCCGTTGGGCCGTCATACATTGACGCGTTGGCGCATTCCAGTCCGGTAAGTTCTGAAATCATGCTCTGAAACTCAAAAATATACTGCAACGTCCCTTGTGATATTTCCGGCTGGTAAGGGGTGTAAGCCGTCAGGAACTCGGAGCGGGAAATCAATTGGGAAATGACGGACGGCGCGTAATGGTCGTAAGCCCCTGCACCTGCGAAGACAGTCAGCGGACAATTCTTTTTCCCTAATTCAGCAAAATAGTTCCGTATTTCCAATTCAGACATGGAAGAAGGGAGGTCGTACTCTTTCTTCCAGGCAACGCTCTCTGGAATATCAGCGTACAAGTCATCTATCGACTGTACGCCGATCCGTTGCAGCATTTGTTTTATATCCGCCTCCGTATGAGGGAAGTACTTGTAATTCATAAAGGGTTTGTTTTAGATGTCTTTATATATTGCGTTTTTCATTCCGTACGATGCAAAAGACGTTTGCGCAGAGCGAGAGGCACAGCATGCTCAAAATTGGCGATGAAAGCGACAACCGCTTCGACACAGCCAGAAAAGCCTGCAATCCTTCATCTTCCGTCGCTTCCGCGCCGGATTTCCGGCAAACGCTTCTTGCTTTACGAGGACGGGAAAGTCAGCCGCAAATCACCTCATAAGCTTTGGCGTCCAAAAGCGTGCCGACTTCCGCAATATCCGAAAGCCTGACTTTCATGATCCAGTTGCCGAAAGCGTCCTCATTCAGCAATTCCGGAGCGTCTTCCAATTTCTCGTTGATTTCCACTACTACGCCGCTGACGGGAGAAATCAGGTCGCTGGCAGCTTTCACGCTTTCCACCGCACCGAACTCCTCGCCTTTTGTCACTTCGTCGCCTGCTTCCGGCATATCCACATACACGATATTGCCTAACTCCTTCTGCGCATAGTCCGTAATGCCAACATAGGCGTATTCGCCTTCCACTTTCACCCATTCGTGTGATTCCGCATAGCGCAATCCTTCTACAACTTTACTCATAGCTTGACAGATTAGATTATTTCTTATAGTTTTTCCGGTAAAAACATTTCTTGCATACAATTCCTTTGAAAATTTTCTTCCGTATACGGATGTCAACCTCTGTTCCTAAGGCGGCGTGTCTGCTGTCTACTAAAGCCATACAGACGCTCTTGCCGGCGGATATGGAACGGTAGCCGGTAGTGACATAGCCAATCTTCCCGCCTTCCTTTTCCACGTCGTATCCGCTGCGGGGGACTGCCTTGTCCCGCAATTCAATCCCCACGATTTTCCGCATCGTTCCCTGCTCTTTCTGCCGCAGCATCGCTTCCCTGCCAATGAATTCAGGCTTGTCCAATTTCACGAACATGCCCAGCCCTGCTTCAATCGGAGTGATGTTCCTGCTTAATTCATGCCCGTAAAGGGGGAGGCCGGCCTCGAAACGCAGGGTGTCGCGGCATCCCAGGCCGCAAGGCATGACTTCTTTCGATTCAATCAGAATATCCCATATCTCGCGGATGATTTCGGGTGCGGCGTAAATCTCGAAGCCGTCCTCGCCCGTGTATCCTGTGCGGCTTACGAGAACAGGCCGCCCCTTACAGTCAAGTTCCTTGAACGTATAGAAACGCAAATCGGAAACTTTCATGTGAAGGTGTTTTTCCATGATTTTTTCCGACTCCGGGCCTTGTACGGCGACCTGCCCGAGCAAGTCCGACCGATTCTCCAAGGCGACATCAAACCCTTCGCTGTTTTCCGTAATCCAATCGTAGTCTTTCTTTATATTGGCGGCGTTGACCACTAAAAGATATTCTTCCGGCGATTTCTTATACACTAACAAATCGTCCGCCGTGCCGCCGTCCGGATAAAGCATCATGCCGTACAAGATTTGCCCGGCTGCAATCTCCCTCACGTCGTTGGTGAAGATGTGGTTCACGAATTTTTCCGCGTCCGCGCCCCTTGCCAGCACTTCGCCCATGTGGGAAACGTCAAAAACGCCCGCCCCGCGGCGCACCGCGTTATGCTCCTCAATAATCGAAGTGTATACTGTCGGCATATCGTAGCCGCCGAAAGGGCTCATCTTCGCCCCCAAAGCCAAATGCCTGTCATATAGGCACGTCTTCTTCTCTTCCATAAATATTTTTGATTCTGGTTGATTAAACGCTAACTGAACATTACCTGTATCCACTCGTCTTCCGTCAGATGCAGAATGACATCTTCCAATCGCGCGTCTTTCAAGGCGCGGCGCACCGCAGTTTCTTCGTATGGCACATTCCGCAGGCGTGCTGTCAGTTCCTTGTCCAAGTCGCCTGTCAGGAAATAATCGCCCGATACGTTAAGTTTCTTTATAATGCCGTTTTTCAGCTCCATCCTTAATTCAAATTCGCCAGCCTTTGCAGTCCGCCCTTTCTTTATGAAGGCATAACGGGGATTGCTGCCGTAAATGAACTCTTCGCTTGCGTACTCTTTCTCAATCTCCCCGATTGACCGTACTTGGCCGGGAGAGAGGGTTATCGTTCCGTCGCACATCCGCCGCCGCACGAAAGACTTGAACTCCTCGATCCCAACCGGAATGTATTCCGCTAAGTTTGCCACATGCTGCCGCACGGAACCCACGCCTTTGCTGAGCAGCTTTCCGGCGGAAGGGGTGAGCGCGCGCGCCATATTCTCAAGATTTGTGTCGAAGAGCATGGTGCCGTGTACTATGCTCTTGCCCGCAACGTGATAGAATGCGTTCCCTGACACTTTTCTCCCGCCGACGCAGATGTCGTTGCGCCCCGAGACCTTGGCATCCGCACCTAATTCACGCAGCACGGCGGCCGTCTTCCGCAGATGCCTGCCGAAAGCCAGCCGCACGTCAGGATCTTGCGCGATATAAGAAAACATGACATTGCCCCGGTCGGCGTATACGCACCCGCCGCCGCTTTTCCTGCGGTACAGTTCTATACGGTTGGCACGGCAGTACTCCAAATTCACCTCATTATCTATCAGCTGGTTCCTGCCGAAGATAACTGTAGGGTTCACCTGCCACATGAAAAAGCATTCCGCCTCGTCAAGGCAGCGGGCCGCGAACTCCTCCATGGCAAGGTAGAATGAGAGGCGCTCGGCCTTGCTCTCCGGCAGTTCGATGTATTTCATGTAAAACAGACCATAAACTGAAAAAACGCTCCAAATTTATGGAAAGTTTAATGTATTCCGTCTGTGTTTTGCCAACATTTTGCCCGGCAAAAACAAATACTTCAGTTACACTCCCTGCAACCTGATGATTTTCCGCCCTCAAATACGGCAGATTGGAATGAACGCGCCGTTTCCGGGCGGCTTTCCGCCGCCTCCACCTCCTTATCCTGCGCCCTCGCATCCTCATCACGTCGCTCTCGCATCCTCATCCCGTCGCCCTCGCATCCTCATCCCGCCGCTTTCGCATCCTCATTCCGCCGCTTTCGCATCCTCATTCCGCCGCCGGAAACCGCTGAAAACCGCCTCCGCGAGCCGATGGGAAGCGGTTTCTGCAACTTGCTGATAATCAATGGTTATAAAAAAAATGCCAATTGTCTTATAATCTCATGTCAACTCTCATATAAGACAATTTT
>CAZLLM010000039.1:0-7509 GCA_964560405.1 uncultured Prevotella sp. | reverse complement strand
CCCGCTTGCCCCGCCTGCCTGATGCGTCCAGCATGCGGCTTACCGCCCCGGCCAGCTCTTCTTCCGACGGCAAGGGGTTGTCCGTGTAGACGTAAGCCACGTTCAGCCGTGTGTCGGTGATGTATATTCTCGGTATCACGCTCCGGGCGAACAGCCTGTACACGCTGTCGTCGCTTTGCGCGGAGTAGGGGATTGTCAGCCCTTCGGCTTTCCAGTATTCCTCCACGCTTCCGCCGCCCTGCGCCCGGCTTATGGCCGCGAAGACGGCCTGCCCTCCTGCGCCGAAGCGGTTGTAGACCCGCTGGAGCACGGGCAGCTCCCTGCGGCAGTCGGGGCAGGAGGTGTTGAAGAAGATTATCACGGCGGGCTTGCCTGCCAGCGACGCGCTTTGCAGCGTTTCGCCCGTGCTCATAACCACGCTGAACTGCGGCAGCCTGTCGCCTGCCCTGACGCCTCCTCCTCCGCCGTCGCCGTCATCGTTTACGCACGAGAGAGGAGCCGCCGCGAACGCGAGCGCCATGCATAGCGAAAGGACGTGTTTGCGCTTTTTTCCCATATTGTCAGTTTTTTCCAGTGTGTGTTTTCATGCTGCCGGTTTTTCAGCGCGGACGCGTGAGGGCGGTTCACCGCAGGCGGTACCGCGTGCCGCTCATGCTTTTCACCGCGCCGCGCATCTCCATTTCGAACAGGAGCGACATGAGCTTCCCTACCGGCATCCCTGTTTCGGACGCGAGAGTGTTCAGCTGCATCCCGTCGCTGCCGGCGAGGGCTTTCGCCACAAGCTCCTCGTCTGCCGACAGCTCTTTGAAAAGGCTTCGCTGCTGCGGCGCGCACGCAGCCTTCTCCGCTACGTCGCGCCAGCCAAGCGCCTCGGCGAGGTCTTCCGCCGACGTGATCATCTGCGCGCGGTTGGTGCGGATAAGGTTGTTGCATCCTATTGAATACTCATCGGTCGTCCGCCCCGGAAAAGCGCATACCTCGCGGTTGTAGCTTTGCGCGATTGAAGCGGTGATGAGCCCGCCGCCTTTCGCCGCGCTTTCCACTACGACTACGGCATCGGCAAGGCCTGCGATTATGCGGTTGCGCCTGACGAAGTTCTTCTTGTCGGGAACAGTGCCGGAAACGAACTCTGTCGCAAGCCCTCCGCTGCCGGTCATTTCGCGGGCCGTGGCGCGGTGGACGGCGGGGTACAGCGTGTCGAGGCCGTGCGCCAGCACCGCGAGCGTGGGGAGTCCGGCGGCGAGCGCGGTCCGGTGGGCGAGAACGTCGATGCCGTACGCCAGCCCGCTTATCACGAGCGTGCCGGGCGCTATGGCGGCGAGCTCCCGGACAAGGCGCTCGCACAAGTCCTTGCCGTACTCCGTGCAGCGCCTTGTGCCGACCACAGACACGGCGCGGCGTGGGTTGAGTCCGGCGTTGCCTTTGCAGAAAAGCACGAGCGGCGCGTCGGCGCAGCCTCTGAGGCGCGCGGGGTACGCGCTGTCGGATATTGAAAGGCATCTGACGCCGTGTTTCTCCACGAACTCCGCTTCCGCCCCAGCCCTTTGCAGCGCGGCGTCCAGCGACGCGAGAACTTCCGCCATTACGGGCGCGGCTTGGGGGGCTATGGCTTGCAGGTCGCGGCGGTTCTCGACGATTGCGGTGGCGCTGCCTGCGGCGCGGTACAGTTCGAGAACGTGCAGCGGCCTTATCCGCGGCAGCAGGGTCAGGGCTATGCAGTTGAGCGTTTCGGACGAAATCATTCGGCTTGGGCGGAAATACGGAAAAGTTTCTTGTCAAGCTCCTCGCAGCCGGAAAGGCGCCCGTTTACGAGGCACACTACATCGGCCCGGCAGCGGAAAACCAGCCGGTATTCCGGGAGGCGGAAGATGACGTGGCGGAAAACGTACTTTACGCCCTCTTTCTCCACGCCCACGCGGCTGATGAACTCGTCGCCGCTTCTGAGCGGCGACTTGAATTCCATTGCCATCCTCGCCGCTACCGCGTCAATTCCCCGCGCGTGAAGCTCCGCGAAGCTGACTCCGCGGGAGCGCAGGAACATGTGGCGCGTGTGCTCGGTGTAGTGCAGGTAGTTCGCGTTGTTCACGATGCCTTGCAGGTCGCACTCGTAGTCGCGCACCGCCATACGGAGTTCGTAAGCGTACTTATCCATTGTCTTTGCAATTGCGATACTTTGTGAGGTATTCGAAACCGAAGCGGCAGCGCAGGCAGTCGCGGCGGTCGCAATAGTTCCGGCGCAGGTGTATCAGCGCCTGCGAATCTGCGGCCGAGCGCGCCGTTATCCCCGTTTCCCGCCAGACACGGGTGATGTAGTTGTCCTCCGGCGGGAGTTTCGTGAACATATCTACGGCGCGGTCCTCGTACTTGCTTTCGCCTCTGTACCGCCCGTATGCGAAAAGCAGGGGTATGATGGCGTTCAGCACCAAGAGGTTCAGCGATTTGATTTGAATCCGTTTCTCGCTTTCCGGGCTTTTGCAGCCGAAAGTGTAATGTGTTTTCCAGTATTCGGTTACTCCGGTTCCCAGGTTCTTGCGTATCGCGTCAAGGCTTTCATTCCCGATGACGGCGGGCAGGGAAATCGCGTCCCGGGCGAAGATGTTCACCAATTGCGATATGCGGATGTGGGGAAAGTTCTGGGGGCGTGTGCGAAGCAGCCGCCATTGTTCGCCGGATACCGGCGTGAGCGAGAATTTGTTCGCGAGAAACTTGTACTCCCTGTTCAGGCGCAGGAAATAGTCGTCATATTCGGCAAGCTCGCGGAAGTTGCGCGGCATTGCGTCTTTGGCAAGCAGCCCCGCCTGTCCGAAGAACAGGGCTTCAAGCTGGGTTACGTCGTCGCGGTGTTTGGCGGCGGCGAGAAGAGGCAGGTTGAAAGCCCAGTGTTCGAAGGCTTCGCCGTTAATGCCAAAGCCGAAACTGCGGGCGAGGGCGATGAAGCATACTCTGTCCCAGTCGCCGCAGCAGCGGTCAAGGTAATGGAACACGCGGCTCGTCTTTTCTTCGAGCCGTTCTATGTGCAGCGTGGAGAGCCAGGAGTTTATCTTGATGCTGTCGAACTGCGCTGCGTACCGGTAACAGGGCGGGTATTTTTCTTCTACAAGGAGCTGGTTGTAGTTCTCGCTGACGTATTCCGGCACTTGCATTACGAACTGCGGAAGCCGGCGTTTCCGGAAGTCTTTCACATCTGTGTCGGCGACGGAAACCACGTGCAGCACGATGTTGCCGTATCTTGCGTCCTTTTCATGCCCGTGCCTATTCCAGTCGCTGCTTTTCGTATGCACTTCCACGTTGCCGGCGAGCATCATCCCGTCTATCCGTATAGTGCAGTTCATGAAGTCCGGTCCCGCGTCGTTGTTGTGCAGCCCGGTGTTGATTACTTCGAGCGTCTGCCCGCCGGTGGTGCGCAGTTCACCGGCCGGGAAAAGCCTGTTCTGCCATGCGTAATGTAATAGGCGTTCCATTGGTTATGGCGAAAGCGGGGCAGGCTCGGACGTTGCGCCTGAACGCCCCTTTGTCGGGGCTTCCGCCCGGCGAGAAATAGCCTTGCAAAGGTAATTCTTTCATTTATAATGCCTATCTTTGCGCATAATTTAATTTTGCGCAGCGGATGAAAATCGCGGTTATAGGCTATGGCAAGATGGGCCGCGCAGTCGAAGAGACGGCTGTCGGGCGCGGGCATGAAATCGTGAGCGTAATCGACATCGGCAACCGGGAGGATTTCGGCTGCGCCGCTTTCCGCAGCGCCGATGTCGCCATCGAGTTCACCTCGCCCGAAGCGGCGTATGAAAACTGTCTGGCGGCGTTCAGGCAAGGCGTGAAAGTGGTGTCGGGAAGTACTGGGTGGATTGCCGGGCGTGTCGAAGAGATGAAGCGACTTTGCGAGGAAGAAGGCTGCACATTGTTCTGGAGCAGCAATTTCAGCGTAGGAATGGCGGTGTTCAACGCCCTGAACAGCTGTCTCGCCCGGATGATGGACAGCCGCCCGGAATACAACGTGAAGATAGAGGAAACGCACCATACGCACAAGCTTGACGCGCCGAGCGGCACGGCTGTCACGCTGGCCGAAGGCGTAGTGGCCGCCCTCGGCCGCAAGACAGGGTGGACGCGGGGCGTATTCACCGCGCCCGATGGCACGGCAAGCGGGACGGACTCTGTCGCCCCGCAGCTTGTGGCGGTGAACAGCGTCCGGCGCGGCGGCATGCCGGGGATACATTCCGTGATTTACGACAGCGAAGCCGACAGCATAACGATAACGCACGAAGCGCACAGCCGCAGGGGGTTCGCGCTCGGCGCGGTGTTGGCCGCGGAATACACAGCCTCGCACAAAGGGTTCCTCACGATGCGGGACTTGTTCCCTTTCTGAGAAAAACGGTGCGGGAGGAGGGACTCCACACACGCGCCGCGCAGTTCCCGCCTTTGCTTCCGAAGAGGGGGAAAAACGCAAGGGGCATGATTCGAAATACATAGGGACATAATCCGCATCAAGCCGTAAGCGCCGTGAAACGCGGAAAGGACGCGGTGTCCCGCAGCGGAGCGTGCGTGTGCGGCATCCGCTGCAAAGCGGCCGCGAAAGCTAACAAACGACGATTGGGCAAAGATGGCAAAGATAAGGATAGACAAGACGAACCTCGCGCGGCGCATGACGTTTTGCGCGATAGCGATAGCGGCATACCTGGCATTCCTCGCCTGGAACGGCTCGTGGTGGGGGCTGCTGCTCGTCCCGGTAATCGCGGACGTGTACATCACGAAGAAAATAAAATGGACGTGGTGGAGGAAGTGCAAGAGCAAGCGGGTGCGCTCCGTCATGAGCTGGGTCGATGCCATAGTCTTCGCGCTTGTGGCGGCGTATTTCGTGAACATATATTTCTTTCAGAACTATGTGATCCCCTCCTCGTCGCTCGAAAAAAGCCTGCTTACGGGCGACTACCTGTTCGTAAGCAAGATGAGCTACGGCTCGCGGAAGCCTTTAACGCCGCTTTCCATGCCTCTTGTGTCGAACACGCTGCCCGTTCTCGGCTGCAAGTCCTACATTGAAAAGCCGTCGTGGGGCTACGAGCGCGTAAAAGGGTTCGGCAAAGTGAAACTTAACGACATAGTGGTCTTCAACTACCCGTCGGGCGACACAGTGGCCCTTGCGCGGCAGAACGCCGACTTCTATGGGATCTGCTACCAGATCGGAGCCGAAATCTGCCCGGTGGCGGGCATTGACTCGCTTCCGTGGGAAAAGCGCCGCGAGGCGTTTGCGCGGCAGTACGCCGCCGGGCGCGGGTACGTGCTGGAAAACCCCGGCGAGTTCGGCGAAGTGGTGAGCCGCCCCGTAGACCACCGCGAGTTCTACGTAAAGCGCTGCGTCGGCCTGCCGGGACAGACGCTGCAGATAAAAGGCCGCATAATATATGTTGACGGAAAGCCTAACAAAGAGCCGGACAATGTGCAGTACTGCTACATCGTGAAGTTCCGCGACGCGCCCTCCGCTGATTTAGTGAGAGAGCTCGGCATTACGCAGGAAGATCTCGGCGAAGCCGCGCCCGATGACCCCATGGTGCGCTATATGCCGCTCACGGAGAAAGCCTTGAAAGCGCTCCGGAGCCGTCCCGGCCTGACGGAATACATAAGGCTCGCCCCGCCGTTTTCCGAAGGGCTCTATCCGTTAGACGACGTGAAGCGATGGACGTGCCACGACTACGGGCCGGTGTGGATACCCAAGCGGGGCGCGACCGTAAGGCTCACCGAAGACAACCTCGCCCTCTACGAGCGTCCGATAAGCGTGTACGAACACAACAGGCTTGAAGTGCGCGGCGACGTTATCTACATAAACGGGAAGCCGGCGGACAGCTACACTTTCAAGATGGACTATTACTGGATGATGGGCGACAACCGCGACCGCTCCGCCGATTCGCGCTTCTGGGGGTTCGTTCCCGAAGACCACATCGTAGGCAAGCCTGTATTCGTATGGCTTTCGCTCGACAAGGACTACGGCTGGCTCGACGGCAAAGTGCGCTGGTCCCGCCTGTTCCGCAGCGTGGACGGCATCAAGTGAAAAGCCCGCCGCCCCCGCACCCCCGGAACGTTGTCCGCGGCGGGCGGAGCGGCGGCAATCAGGCTCGTGATGAAAAGATTCGTATTGACGGCAGCGGCCGTCCTTGCGGCGGCAGGCCTGCTGCTCTTGCTCGCGTGGCGGTTTGTAGCGGCGCAGTTCACCGTTACATCCGGCGGCGCGGGGGGCGCGTTCCTCGCGGGCGACCATATCCTTGTGTGGCGCGCCGGTTGCGCGGCGAGCTTTCCGTTTACGGGCTCCGCCGGCGGGCGCGGGACTGAGCGGAAGTTCCCGCGCAGGGGCGAATGGGTGGCATTCAGCCTCTCCTCCGCCGCGGAAAGGGGCGCGGGCTTCCGCTCCGCAGCCGTAGGGAGGTGCGTGTCGCTGCCGGGCGACACCGTGAGGCTCACGCGGGCGGGCGTCCCCGTTTCCGGCGCGGCGGGCGGCTCTGCGCCGGCTTTCGTCGTCCCGGCGAAAGGCGCGATGGTGGAGGTCACGCCGGCTAACTCCCGCTTGCTCTGCGCTGCAATAAACCGGCACGAGCCGTGCCACTCTGCGGCGATGTACGGCGACACGCTATTCGTCGACGGCCACGCGGCGCGGTTCGTGTCGTTCACGCAGGACTTTTTCTGGATTCTCCTTTGCGGCGGCCCGGATGGTTCGCCCGCGTCAGGCCTCGTACCCGAAGCGTGCCTGATAGGGCGCGTGTCGCGCATACTTTACTCCATAGACTCAGGCGCGCCTCTCTGGCGCAAGTTCCGTCGGAACAGGTTTCTCGCGCCGCTTCGTCCGCAACGCCCATGAAAGGCAAGGCTCTGCTGTCGTCGGCCTACCTCGCGCCCGTGCAGTATTACGCGAAGATTTTGCAGTACCCCCGCGTTTACGTGGAGCAGTACGACCATTATATGAAGCAGACCTACCGCAACCGATGCGTCATCGCAACGCAGGCGGGAACGCAGGCTCTCGTCATCCCCGCGGAATCCGGCGGCGGGGCGAAAACGCGCATGCGCGATGTGAGGATAAGCTGGCACGGAGGGTGGCGCCGCGTGCACTGGCAGGCGCTGGTGAGCGCTTACGGGAAAAGCCCTTTCTTCGAGTACTACGCCGACGACCTGCAGCCGTTCTACGAAAGGAAGTTCGCCTTCCTGATAGACTTCAACGAGGAGCTGTGCCGCGCCGTATGCGGGATGCTCGGCATAGGCGCGCTTCCGGAGAGGACGCGGGAATACGCGGACGCGGAGGCGATGGGGGCGGACGACTTCCGCGACAGCATACACCCCAAAAGGGGCTTCGGCGGCGACACGGACTTTCGGGCGCAGCCGTATTACCAGGTGTTCGCGGAGCGCAACGGCTTCCGCCCCAACCTCAGCGTCGCCGACCTCCTGTTCAACGAAGGCCCCGAAGCGCTGTCCGTGCTGCGGCGGTGCATCACGGCGGGTGCCGGCGCGGCTTCCGGCGCAGAGGGGGGCGGG
>CAZLLM010000038.1:1444-7666 GCA_964560405.1 uncultured Prevotella sp. | reverse complement strand
TTTCCAGCCCGCTCCCAGAGGCGGTTTTCAGCGTTTCCCGGCGGCTTTCCAGCGGGTGTTGGTGACGGGATACTAATGCGAGTATTGCGGGATAAGGACGCGGGGACGGCTTGCGGGGCGCGCTTCGCTTCGCGGGTGCGGGAGAATGGAATGTTTTTGCGGGGGCGAGCGGGAAGTTGAGCGGATATAAGCGAGAAATTTAACGGCTGCGGACGTGAAACAGAGCGGCTGTGGCGGCGGGGAAAGGGTGCGAGGGCGCAGGATAATGATGCGGGTACGGCTTGCTGGGCGGGCTTTGTCTTGCGGGCGCGGAAGAATGGGCCGTTTCCGCGGGTGCGGGCGGAAAACGCGGCGGATTGCCGACGGTTTCGGGGCTGCGCGGCGGCAGGGTAAGGCTGCGAGGACGTAGGATTAAGGATGCAGGGTGATGGTTTCAGCGGGTTTCGGCAGCGGGATAAGGATGCGATGGCGTAGGATTTAAGGATGCAAGGGCGGCGGAATAAGTATGCGTGACGATGGTTTCAGCAAGTATCGGCGGCGGATAAGGCTGCGGGTGCGGCTTTCGGGGCGAACTTCGCCTTGCAGGTGCGAGAGAAAGGATTGGTTTCGCGGCGGTGGGGGCGGCGTTTTCCTGCGGGCGCGCATTTTATTATGGCAAACGGGGCGCGCCCTTTGCGCGGGCGCGGATTTTGAGACGGCTTGCACAATGCGCCTCCCGTGCCGCCGCAGGAGCAACGCCGCGGACGGGAAAGGGCGTGCCGCCCTCATGATTAAAGGGAGGATGCCGGCCGGGCTTTCATGGCAGCGCCCTGAAAGCGTAGCCCTGCGACTGCAGCCACTCTATCGCACGCGGCAGGGCGTAGAGCAGCTTGTCTTCGCTGCGCAGCGAGTCGTGGAACGTTATTATGGAGCCGCTGCGGGCGTAGCGCCTTACGTTGAGCAGCACGTCGCGGCCGTTGAGCTTGGAGCTGTAATCGCGCGTCACGAGATCCCACATCACTATCCTGTAACGCTGCCTGACGAAGGCGTACTGGTTCCATTTCATCCAGCCGTGCGGAGGGCGGAAGAGGTCGGTCTGGAGCAGGATGTTGGCTTTGTCGACGTTTCTCATGTACGACCTGACACCGTGGCGGAAGCCGCCGATGTGGTTGTAGGTGTGGTTCCCTATCCTGTGTCCGCGGTCTCTCACCATAGCCAGCCCCTGCGGGAACTTGTAGGCGTTCTCCCCCACCATGAAGAACGTGGCTTTCACGCCGTAGCGGTCGAGCACGCCGAGCACCCACGGTGTCACGACAGGTATGGGCCCGTCGTCGAACGTCAGGTAGACCGCGCGCTCCTCTCCGCTCATCCTCCACAGGGCGCGGGGGTAGAGCCATCTGAGAAAAGCCGCCGGCTGCTCGATAACCATCGTAAGGGGTTGCGGTGTTGGATGTCCGGACCCGTCCGGCCCGCGCCGCTCAGAGCCGCGCCGCGCCTCCGGCCGAGGCGGGGGGCGTTTCGCCTGTGCGCGCCTGCCACAGGCCTTCGAACCGCGTTATGTCGCTTCCGGCCTTCCTCGCGGAAGCCTCGTCGAAGCGCGCATACGTCCGCTGTATGCTGCGCAGCACCTCCAACTGCAGCATATAGTCGCGGCGGTATGACATGAGGACGCCGTCTCTGAGGGAGTTGCACCACGCGAGGTACTGCCGCGCCTCGGCGGCCATCGTAGCGAGTATGCGACCGGCTTTCCCGCTGTCGCCGAGGAACGTGTAGGCGTTGGCGAGCTCGATGCCTCCGCTCCGCCAGTCGTAGGGCACGTTGTACTCGGGTATCTGCCTTTCGCAGTATTCTATAGCCTTCTGCGCTTTCGCCGTGTCGCCGCGCGCTATGAGCTGGAGGATTGTCTGCGCGAAAGCCACGCGGTGCGTCCAGCACATTCGCATCAGGTTCTCGTCGATGTAAAGCCCTTTCCTGCTGAGCCCGCCGTAGCGGTAGCGGTTCATGAGGTTGTCGTACATCCTGTCCACGTCGATGGTGTTGCCCGACTTCGCCGTGTTGAACGGCGAAATCCTGTACGCCAGACCCTCCTTGATGAAGTTGTCGCCGAGGCTTCCGTAATTTTCGGAGCCCACCGTTATGGCCACGTACAGGGGGCGCTTCCAGTTGCTCTGCGCTATCATCTCGTAGAACATCAGCTCGTTCTTGTAAACGGAGCTCCTGCCCTTGAGGGATATCTCCATCACGTCGGGAATGCTGTCGCGGAGCATCATGCCGGAGCGGCGCACGGCCTCCTTGTCCACGGTCACCACAAGGCTGTCCGTGGGGATGAAGCGCAGGTCGGGGTCGGGGTTGCGGACGAAGTTCTTCATGATGTACGACAGCTCGAACATGTTCACCTCGGGGTGCTTTCTGTTCAGCTCGCGCAGCGCCTCTTTCTGCGCCGCCTCAACGTGCACAAGCTCGTGCTCTCCGTTGGATACGTATTCCAGCCTGCTCCACGATATGGGGAGCGGGGGCGAATCGTAGGCGGGGCGTTTCATCTGGTCGATGTACCAGTCGGTCTGAAGGTAGGAGAAGTTGCAGACGCGGGCATCGGTGCGCTCGCCTTCAACCTCCTGGTTGTACCACAGGGGGAACGTGTCGTTGTCGCCGTTGGAGAATATCACGGGGTTCCCCTCGTCGGGGAGCGTCATGAGGTAGTTGCGCCCGAAGTCGCGGCACAGGTAACGCCCGGAACGGTCGTGGTCGTCCCACGTCTGCGAAGCCATCTGGACGGGCACGGCAAGGCAGGCGAGCGAAGCCAGCGCGGACGCGGGCAGGGCGGCGAGACGCAGCTTCTTCAGGACTTCGGCTATCGCGGGGACGCCCATCCCTATCCATATCGCGAAAGCGTAGAACGACGCGGCGTAGGCGTAGTCGCGCTCGCGGGGCTGCGATGGCGTCTGGTTCAGGTAGAGCACTATCGCGATCCCCGTCATGAAGAAAAGGAAGAACACCACCCACACCTGCCTTATCCCGCGGGAGCCGCGGCACGCCTGGAAGACAAGGCCTGCGAGTCCCAGCAGAAGCGGCAGGCAGTAGAACACGTTGTGCCCTTTGTTGCTTTTAAGCGAGTCGGGCAGCAGGCTCTGGTCGCCGAGGCGGAAGTTGTCGATGAAAGGTATCCCCGTAATCCAATTGCCGTGCTCTTTCTCTCCGAACCCTTGTATGTCGTTCTGCCGCCCGGCGAAGTTCCACATGAAATAGCGCCAGTACATGAAGTTGAGCTGGTAGGAAACGAAGAAGCGGATGTTCTCCAGCTGTGTAGGCATCTTAACCGAGCTGACGCGCCCCGTCGGGTCGTTGTAAGGCACTTCGCGCCCTTTCACGCCGCCGAGCCAGCTTTCGTAACCGCTCCGGTGGTCGGGGTCGTACATTCTGGGGAAGATCATGTTCTGCGCGTACACGTACTCGTTGTCATGCCCCACCACTACGTAAGAGTCCTTCTCCCCCTCGTGATCCTTCTCCTTGCGGTTGTAGATGGCCTTGCCCTCGTTGCGCTTCCAGTAAAGCATCCCGTCGCCTCCCGATTCGAACTCCGGCTGAGAGGTGTACGCCTGCCCGTAAAGCAGCGGGCGCGAACCGTATTGCTCGCGGCCGAGGTAAGAGCCGAGCGTGAAGATGTCTTCGGGCGAGTTTTGGTCCATAGGCGGATTCGCCGTTGAGCGGATGACTATCACAGCGTATGAAGAGTAGCCTATCATCAGCATCAGCAGGCACAAAAGCGACGTGTTAATCACGCGGGCGGAAACCAAGTAGCCTTTCTTTTTCGCGCTCTTCATGCGGAGCACTACGAACAGCGCGGCGAGCAGCGCCAGCCCCAATGCCACGCTGAACGCTCCGTAGCCGTAGAACGGAATGCCGAGAAGCCCGGCGGAGAGAGCGGCCGAAGCCGCCATGCTTTTACGCCGCGTCCCTTTCTGGCTCTCCCAGATGGCCCACAGCACGCAAGCCACCAGCAGGACGATGTACACGATAAGCCCCGTGTTGAAGCGGAAGCCGAGAGTGTTGACGAACAGCAGCTCGAACCAGCCTCCCACTTTCACGATGCCGGGCACGATGCCGTAAAGCACCGCCCCCACAATAACAAAAGACACCGCGAGAGCCAGCAGCGAACCCTTGGCGTTGAGCGCGGGATGCCGCCGGTAGCAGTAAACGAGGACTATCGCCGGAATGCACAGCAGGCTGAGAAGATGGACTCCGATGCTCAGCCCCGTGAGGAAGGAAATCAGGACGAGCCAGCGGTCGCTGTGCGGCTGGTCGGCCCGCGCCTCCCATTTAAGTATCAGCCAGAACACAAGGGCGGTGAACATGGAAGAATAGGCGTAGACCTCGCCCTCCACGGCGCTGAACCAGAATGTGTCGCTGAAAGTGTAAGCCAGCGCGCCCACTACGCCCGCGCCCATTATCTCAACCAGCTGCGCCGCCGACGGCTCCGCGCCGTCGCGCGTCAAGAGCCGCCGCGCAAGGTGCGTGATGCTCCAAAAAAGGAACAGAATGCAGGCCGCGCTCATCAACGCCGACATCACGTTCACCATCATGGCGACATGATGCGGGTCTTTGGCGAACTGTGAGAACAGGTTTGCCGTCAGCATGAAAAAAGGCGCGCCGGGCGGATGGCCTACCTCGAGCTTGTCAGCCGAGGCTATGAACTCGGGGCAGTCCCAATAGCTCGCGCTCGGCTCTATTGTCGAGCAATACGTGAATGCCGCTACGGCAAACACAATCCACCCCAAAAGGTTGTTCACTGCTTTGTATCGGTTCATCTGATGTCGTTTATGCTTGTTCGTGCGGCAGTGCCGCTGTCTTCCGCCTGCCGCTTCACCGCGCATATAGCGGCATGCCGGAGAACACAAAATTTCGCCCGCAAAGTTACGGTTTTTATTCGTATGTTACGGACTACGCCGCACAAAAGTCAGTCCGCCGAATACGGCAGGGAAAATGGAGGCAGTGCATACGGGAAAGTGGGCCGTCTATATGACTATCTGCTCTGTTTCCAGCCAAATGCCGTAGGTTTCGTACACCCTTTGCCGTATTGTCCCGATAAGAGCGATTACGTCCGCCCCCGTTGCCCCGCCAAGATTTACGATGAAGCCCGCGTGTTTTTCCGAGACTGCCGCGCCGCCGACGGCGCAGCCTTTCATTCCCAGCTCTTGTATCATCGCCCCCACAAAACGGCCTCCAGGCCTTTTGAAGACGCTTCCCGCGCTGGGGAGGTCGCGCGGCTGCTTTTCATGGCGCACTCTCTTCGCCTCGTGCATCCTTTCCCATACGGCCTCTTTCGGGCGTGTTTTCTCGAAAACGAAAGTCGCGCCGGTGACGACTAAACGCCGGTTGTTCTTGAACAGGGAATTGCGGTAACCGAAACCGCATTCCCGCTTTGAGAACAGCCTTGTTTTATGCAAAGACATATCAAAAGCTTCCACAGATACAATGTAGTCGGAAATAAGCTGCACCCCCGCGCCTGCGTTCATGCAGATGCCTCCGCCAACGCAGCCCGGAATGTCGTAGAACACCTCAAAACCCGTGAATCCTTCGTTTGCCGCAGCCGCGCTGAGAGAGGCCATACTGAGCCCGCACGATACAGTTATCCTACCGCCGCCTTCCGGCCGGCATTCCGCCATGTCGGAGCTGCAGAAGACGAAAGGCGTGTCGTATTCCGGCTTAGACAGAATTATATTGTTTCCTCCTCCGAGGACTATGCAGTCCGGGTATTCTTCCATATAGGCTACCAGCTCCTCAACAGAGGAGGGGAACAGGGCAATTCTCGCCACGCTCCGTATGCGGTAGGAATTGTAATTTGTCAGGTCAAAATCCGTGTACTTCATGTCAATGCCGGTGTTTTCAGTGTCGGTCGAAGGCGATCTCTATCAGAAGCAGCGGTCTTTTTTACGCTCTGATTTTCGGAATACGCCCTTACGGTACGCTTTGCATCCTGCTCCGCATCGGTATCCGCCGCTTCGGAAATTGCGCGTGATATGTCAAAGACATTTTAATATTGTGTATGGGTGTATGGCTTGCCTATGGTACGCCACCGACCGCAAAGCCTAGAGGGACTCCTTGCTTTCAGCCCTACGTCATTCATGCTGGATTACAGAGCCGTGTCCCTCCGTTATCTTCCCTGCAATTACCGTCCGACATAAACCCAGTACGGTCTTTCAGGACAGGGTATTTTTCCACGTCTGTTCCTCCTTTTCACCTGAA
>CAZLLM010000038.1:0-1344 GCA_964560405.1 uncultured Prevotella sp. | reverse complement strand
ATGTCATCGTAGCCGCGCTCAATCATCCAAAAATCTTTTATCCTTACAGGGGAATCAGCAACCAGCGACAACAGCAGCAACGCAGCTCCCGCCCTTAGGTCTATGGCGGTGACCTCGCCGCCTCTGATTTCGTTTCCGCCGTGTATCACTATCCTGTTCCCTTGCACTTCCGATTTCACACCCATTTTGCGGAATTCTCCGGCGTACCCATACCTATTGCCTCCGTAGCACAAGTCGATTATAGTGGAGTCTCCTTTTGCCAGACTTGCCCACACCGCGAACAGCGGCTGGAGGTCTGTGTTTATCCCGGGATACGCACTCGCACATATCTCTATCGGATACACGTTGCATTTGCGTACTGTCAAGTTGTTCCCTAATCTTAAATATTTCAGCCCGGAATAGCGCAGAAAAATCAAAGGCACTTCCAAATCCTCAAAAGGGAAATTGCGTATGCACAGTTCCCAGCCTGCGGTCGCACCCATAACCAGATACGTGAAAGCCTGTACGCTGTCGCCGATTACGCTGTGCGACACGCCGCTCTCATCTAAACTTTCCACACCTTCGACAACAATTGATTCCTGCCCGTTCACGGTGATTTTCGCACCCATTTTCCTTAGAAGCGAAATCAGGTCGATAAGCTCCGGGCGAAGATGCGGGTTTCGGATTGTAGACATCCCCTCCGCCAACACCGCCATAAGCACTGCGTTTTCCGTTGCTCCCGTAGAACGGATGGGTAGTGTGAAATCTATAGCTGACAGCCTCGCACCTGTTTTGTTTTGGGCACACAAAAAACCATCCTCAGTCCAGACTTCGGCTCCCATGGCCTCCATTAGCCGCATATGGATGTCATATTTCCGCTCCCCCAGACGGCATCCGGCAGGCAGAGGAACTTTTCCCTCTCCTTTTTTTGCCAGCAGACAGCCGAGTACGAGCAGCGTAAGCCGGATGGAACGCCCCTTCCAATCCAAATGCGTCGTGTCCACCGAACCGCAAATCTCGGCTATTCCGCTTTTGTGCCTTATTTTCTTGCCAAGCAAACCGAGCATTTGCTCCAGCACGGTTACATCCAGCATCATCTTGGGATAATTCGACAGCTCTATCGGGGAATCCGTCAGGATGGAAGCCGTCAGCAACTTCAGCACTGAATTTTTGGCTCCCGTGATGCTCACTTCCCCATACACTTCTGAGGGGGATACCATTATTCCATTCATGTCGTGTTTTCAGGTTGTCGTATTTTAAAACACGTCATTCGTTTTTCGCAGTTTGTTGTTCGTATCTGTTTTTCCGTTGGTCTTGCTTACGCCGGATGCGATGCGCGTTCTCCCGTTACCGCGACTTTATGTG
>CAZLLM010000037.1:0-7697 GCA_964560405.1 uncultured Prevotella sp. | reverse complement strand
AGGAGTCTGACGGGAAGCCGAAGCCGGAGCGATGCCGCACGAAAGTGCTGCCGCCACATATAGGGCGCGACTGAGGAACGCGCCCGCGAAGGCCGGAAACCAGCGAAGCGCAGGTGCGCATGAAGGAAGTCGGCGCGAACCGGCGCAAGCGGGGGGCAGGATTGCCGCCTGTCGAAAAAGCCCGACATAACGCTCCCGGATTTCCGGCAGACAGGCAGAATGCTGCAGAACATGGACATGAGGGGCTTAATACAGCTTACGCCGGGGAACTCGAAGACGAAGGCATGCCGACGTGCCGCGGGGAGGGGCAAGCCGAGGCAGTAAAAGCCGCGAGGCGCAAGGCCGGACACACAGCGGAAGCCTTTGGCAAAAGGCGGGGCGGCGTTCACGCGCCGCGGCGCGCTTCCCGCGTTAAGGCGGAAAAGGGGCTGCTGAGTCCGGGCGCGGTCTTGCGGGATAAGGGGACAGAAAAATCCGGGACTTATTTCATTTAAGTCCCGGATTCTGATTTTATGTGAGAGGGCGCTATCTCACAATCTGGATTATTCCGCGCTGGGAATTGCGTATGAATTCGCGGATGTTGTTTATCTCATCGCTTTTCGGGATTTGCTCCTCGATTTTCATTACGGCATCCTGCAAACTTGTGTCGCTGGAGAATACGATCCTGTATGCGTTGGCGATATGGCGGAGGATTTTTTCGTTCACTTGCTTCCGCCTCAATATAATGGAGTTCACGCCGTGATAGGTCACGGGGTTTCCGCTTGTCATTATATACGGCGGCACGTCGTTCTGCACGAGGCATCCGCTCAGTATCAGCGAGAGCGTGCCTATCTTGGTGTTCTGCATCAGGACAACGGAATTAGCCATCACCACCTCGTCCTCGATGACGCACTCGCCCCCGATGATTGTGCCTATGCCCATCACACACCTGTCGCTGATGAAGGCGTTGTGGCAGATGTGGACTTTCTCCATGATGAAATTCCCGCTGCCTATGCGCGTCGCGCTGTCGGGGAGCGTTCCGCGTGCGATTACCACGTTTTCCCGGATTTTGTTGTCGTCGCCGATTATCACTTTGCTTTCGGCTCCCGTGTAGTGGAAATCCTGCGGCTCCGTGCCGATCATGGCGTTGCAATAGACTGTGTTTCTTTTGCCGATGACCGTCCCGCTGAACAAGCACGCATAGGGCATCACTACGGAGTCATCGCCTATCTCGACATTCCTGTCGATATAAGCGAAAGGCATTACGTTTACGTTGTTCCCGATTTTCGCGCTCGGGTCAACATGCGCTAAGTTGCTTATCATTGTTTTTTCGTTTTGATACCGGTTAATAATTATGTCTGGCTTTATTCCTTTCCTCCTCCGAGCGCGGCGTAAAGGTCTACGACCGCCTGCATTTTGGAGTACTCGTCGTTTACGAGGGTGAGCTGTGCGTTGAGCAGCGACATTTCAGCGGTGAGTTTTTCAAGGTACGTCGTGGACGCGTCGTATTTGAAAAGCTCGTTGGTCCTTTCGCTGGCTACGGTGAGCGATTCTACCTGCTTCTTGTCTATCCCGGTTTTCTCTGAATAAGACTTGTAGGAATACAGGGCGTTGCTTACTTCCTGCCCAGCGTTCAGAAGCGCCTGTTCGAAGTTCAGCTCTGCCGCCCGTTCCTGCGACTTCGCTACTTTCAGGTTTGCGATCAGCCTGCCTTGCGCGAACAGGGGCTGCGTCAGCTGCCCTATCAGTGTGGCGAGTACTTTGCCGGGATTCACAATTACGCCGTTGCTGTTAGTCCATCCCGCCGACCCGGTTATCGTGAGTTGCGGGTAGAACGAGGAATACGCGGCGTTGGTGTTATAGAACGCTTCGCGCAGGCTGTATTCGGCGGCGCGGACATCTGGGCGGTTTGCCAGAAGTTGCAGAGGCACTCCCGCGGATATGTTCGCCGGCAGGATTTGCCCGGCAAGGGTAGAGCGGGAGATTGTGTGCGGCGGTTCGCGCAGTATTGCAGACAGGGCGTTCTCGCTTTCCCTTATGCTCTGTTCAAGGGTGGGGATGGTGGCCAGAACCTGCAAGTAATTGGCGCGGCTTTGCTCTACGGCCGCCGCGTCAGTCATAGCCGCCTTCTGCATCGCGACCATGGCGTCTACGTTCTTTTTCCAGATTTCAGACGTTTCGCGCGTGATGCGCAGCTGCTCGTCCAGCATCAGCGTAGTGTAGTATAAGCTGGCCACGCTGGCGATAACCTGCGTCTGCACGCTTTGCTTGTACGCGCTGCTTTGCAACAGCACGGCTTTCGCCTTCTCCTTGGCGTTGCGTATGCTTCCGAATATGTCGAGCTGCCACGAAGCCGCTACGGGGATGCTGTACGTTTTGACGGTTTTCGCGCCGTCGAAGCTGCTTAAAGCGCCTTGCGGCGTAAAACTCAGCGAAGGGAGATATGCCAATTTCGAAGCCGTCAGCATAGCCTGCGCCTGTTTCACCGTTTCTTCCGCCGACAACAGATCCGTGTTGCGCTCCAAAGCCTTTCCTATCAAGTCTTGCAATGCGGGGTCTGTAAAGACCTGTCTCCACGGCGTGTTCCCGAAGTTAATTGTGTCGGACACCAGCACTCCCGTAGCTGAAACCGTGTCGCGGAACAGCCCTGCTGTCGGCAGGTCTTCCGTGCGCTCATAATTTTTGTATATACGGCAGCTGTCGAAAGCCGCAGCTACTGTCGCCAACAACAAAAAGCGAGTGAATAATGCGCCGGATAATTTTATTCTGTTGTTCATATTCATTGCTTTCAGCCTTTATTTTGAATATTGTTCTATATCTTTCTTCGCGTCTGCGTTGTCGATGTCTTCCCATACCATAGGTTTGACTTTCTCCTGCAAGTACTCGAAAATCACGAACAGGGATGGCACCACAAAGATTTGGCAGATAACGCCAATAAGCATGCCTCCGACTGCCGACGCTCCAAGCGAGCGGTTGCCGTAGGCTCCTGCCCCCATTGCGAACACCAAAGGCAGCAAACCTACAATCATGGCTAACGAAGTCATGAGTATAGGACGGAGACGGGCGCCCGCCCCTAATACGGCAGCCCACGTAATGCTCATGCCCATCTTCCTTCGGTCGAGCGCGAACTCTGTTATAAGTATGGCGTTCTTCGCGAGCAGGCCTATAAGCATGATTAACGCGATTTGCACGTATATGTCATTGGCCGCGACACCGAGGAACGGCAGCAGCTTGCTCGCCCCGCCTAACAGCTGGATGAAAATGAAGCTGCCCGCCAGCCCGAAAGGAACGGACAGGATTACCGCCAGAGGCAAGAGGTAGCTTTCATATTGCGCGCTTAGCAGCAAATAGATGAATGCGAAGCAAAGGACGAATATGATGGTTGTCGCGCTTCCGCTTGTGGACTGCTCCTCTCGCGTCATGCCGGAAAACTCATATCCGAAGCCTGTCGGAAGGTATTTCTCCGCTACTTCTTCGACCGCCTGTATGGCCTGGCCGCTGGAATATCCGTCGGCAGGGTTTCCGGTGACGGCCATTGATGTGTACATGTTGAAGCGCTCGATGGTGTTCGGGCCGTACACCTTGTGTATGTTCACGAACTGAGTGATAGGTGTCATTTCGTCCCCGTTCCTGATTTTTATCTTCTTAAAAGATTCGAGGTTGATTCTTTCACTCCGTTCAGCCTGGATCATAACGCGGTACAGCTTTCCGAAACGGTTGAAGTTCGAAGCGTAAAGACCTCCGTAATATCCTTGCAGGGTTGCCAGTATGTCGTTAGTGGTCAGTCCCGCTTTCATGCATTCCGCCGCGTCGATGTCAATCATGTATTGAGGGAACGCAGGGTTAAACGAAGTCTGCGCGGAGGAGATTTCAGGCCTTGCCAGAAGCTCTTTTATGAATTCCTGCGCCACCTCGTAGAACCTTTCCAGCGTTCCTCCCGTCTTGTCCTGAAGATTAAGCTGGAAGCCGCTTGTGAGGCTGTATCCCGGTATCGTAGGAGGCGTGAAAAACAGTATCTGCGCGTCTTTGAAAAGCTCGCGCGATTTCAGGTAAAGCATGCCAGCCACAAAGTTCGAGCCCTGCGCGATGGTGCGGTCGTCCCAGTCTTTCAGCTTGCATATGAATGAGCCGTAGTTCACTCCCTGTCCGCTGATGAAGCTGTACCCGGATATTTGCGTGTGGCTTTCTATCGCGTCATTTGAGGCGATCAGGCTGTCGATTTGGTCCAGCATGGCTTCCGTCATGTCCTGCGAAGTTCCGGGGGCCATGTCGACCGTACACATTACTGTTCCCATGTCTTCATTGGGGACGAAGCCGGAGGGAGTCGCTCTCATGAGGAAGACGAGCAGCGCTACGCCTGCCACGACCGCGCCTATTGTCAGGTAAGGATGCTGTATAACGCCGAGCACACGTTTCTTGTATTTCCCCAATAGCGTGTTATATGTGGTGTTGAACGCCGTATGGAAGCGCTCGATGAACGAGCCGCCGCCCTTTCCCTTCTCATCGCCGGCATCGTGCGGCTTGAGGAACACCGCGCAGAGCGCGGGGCTTAACGTCAAGGCGTTCACGGCAGACAGGCCTATGGCTATCGCCATTGTAATGCCGAACTGCCGGTAGAACGTTCCCGACGTTCCGGGAAGGAAGCTGACGGGGATAAACACGGCCATCATGACGAGCGTGATGGAAACGATAGCCCCTCCCAGTTCGCTCATGGCGTCAATGGAGGCTTTGCGTGAGGACTTGTAGCCTTGGTCCAGTTTCGCGTGAACGCCCTCCACCACCACTATCGCATCGTCCACGACTATGGCGATGGCCAGCACCAGCGCGCTCAGGGTAAGGAGGTTTATGCTGAATCCTATTATGTTCAGGAAGAAGAACGTTCCTATGAGGGCTACAGGTATCGCGATGGCGGGTATGAGGGTGGAGCGGAAGTCCTGAAGGAATATGTACACTACTATAAACACGAGGACGAAGGCTTCAAGCAGCGTCTTGATCACCTCCTTTATGGAGGCGAACAAGAAGTCGTTGGCGTTTTGCGCTATGCTTATCTGCAGACCGTCCGGCATTGATTTCTCAGCCTCTGTCAGCACGTCGGAAATGTCCTCTATGATTTCCGTCGCGTTTGTGCCTGCTATCTGGAACGCTATGGCCGGCGTGCCGGTCTTGCCGTTCACCTTGCCGGTGAACTCGTATGTCAGCCGCCCCAGCTCGACGCGGGCTATGTCTTTAAGGCGCAGCACCTGGCCGTTCGGCGTGGCGCGGATTACGATGTCCTCAAACTCTGTCTCCGTCTGCAGGCGGCCGCGGTAGCGCAGCGTGTACTGGAACGTCTGGCGCTCGCGCTCGCCGATGGTTCCCGGAGCGGCCTCGATGTTTTGCTGCGCAAGGGCGTTTGAAACGTCGGAGGGCATTATGTGGTACTGCGCCATGCGCTCCGGGTTCAGCCATATTCGCATGGAGTAGTCCGTGCCCATCACGAGGGCCTCGCCCACGCCCTGCACGCGCTGCACTTCGGGGATTATGTTTATTTTCATGTAGTTCTCTATGAACTGCCTGTCGTATTTCCCGCTCTCATCGTAAACAGAGAACACCATGAGCATGCTCGTCTGGCGCTTTCTCGTCGTGACGCCGATCTTTGTCACCTCTGCCGGCAGCAGCCCTTGCGCGGTGGTTACGCTGTTCTGTACGTTCACGGCGGCCATGTCCGGGTCGATGCCCTGCTTGAACGTTATGGTGATTCGCGCGTTGCCGGCATTGTCGGCGGTTGAGGTCATGTAGTCCATGCCTTCCACGCCGTTGATGGCCTCTTCAAGCGGGACGACCACGCTGTTAAGCACGGTCTGGGCGTTTGCGCCCGTATAGGTGGCGGAGACTTGCACCGTAGGCGGCGCGATGTCGGGATATGTCGTGATGGGCAGCGAAACCAGTCCTATCACGCCCAAGACTACGATGATTATGGAAATCACCGTAGACAGCACGGGGCGGTTTATGAATCTGTCTAATTTCATCGGGTTTTCCGGTTTGTTGGTTTGTCGTTATGTCTTGAATTGCGGGCGGGGAAGCGCGCCGCCGCCTTTGCCCGCAGCGCGGGCGGGCTTGCCAGCGGCCGGGCATCCCGCCGGCGGGCGCTTTGTCATTGCTCGGCCTGCGCCTTGTTCTTGGCCGCTTCGGCCTCCGTTATAGGCTTTATGAGCATTCCCGCTTCCAGTGTGGTCACGCCCTCTGTTACGATGCGCTCGCCCTTCGTCAGGCCTGCCGTCACGATGTACTTCTGCCCGTCGTTCTGGTCGGCCACCTTCACCTCGCGCGAGGTCACTTTCGAGTCTTTGCCTACTACGTACACGAACTTCTTGTCCTGTATTTCGAATGTGGCCTTCTGCGGTATCAGTATTATGCCCTCGTACTGCGACGGAATGACGATGGCGCCCGTCCCGCCGCTGCGGAGTATTTTGCGCGGGTTGGGGAATGTGGCGCGTATCTGCGCCGAGCCTGTGGACTGGTCGATGACGCCGCTCACGGTCTCTACTTTCCCCGGCTCGTTGTACATCGTCCCGTCGGAGAGCCTCAGCTGCACGGCGGGGAAGCTGTCGAGAACGGCTTTCACGTCGCCGCTTTCGCGGATGTAGGAAAGCAGCTCCTTCTCGGTCATAGAGAAATACACGTACATCTCGTCTATGTTAGACACCGTCGTCAGGGGAGTGACGGTGGTCGAGCTTACCAGGCTCCCCACGCGGTAGGGTATTTCGCCGACAATGCCGTCCGACGGGCTTGTCACGGTGCAGTAGCTCAGCTGCTCCTGCGCGTTCACAAGGGACGCCTGCGCCTGCGCGAGCTGCGCCTCGCAGGAGGCAAGGGTGTTGCGGGCCATTTCGAGGTCGTAGTCGCTTATGATCTGCTTCTTGTTGAGCTCAATCTTGTTCTCGACGGTCAGCTTCTGCGTGCTCAGCGCCGCTTTCGCCACGTTCACCGCCGCCTTGGCGCTGTTCACCGCCGCCTCATACTCCACGCGGTCAATCAGGAACAGCGGCTGCCCTTTGCGCACCGCGCTCCCCTCGTCCACGCAGAGCTTCGTTATGAACCCGGGGACTTTGGGGCGGATCTCGATGTCCTGCTTGCCTTTGATCGTGGCAGGGTAAGAGGTGGACTGTTCCGAACTTGCGGTCGAAACGGCCTCGGTTACGTATTCCGGCGCTCCCGCGCCGTCCGCCGTGCTTGATTTTTTGCCGCAACCCGCAAGCGCGAGAGCTGCCAGCGCAATGACAATTTTGCTTTTCATATTAGAATGTTGTTAGTTGTTTCCTTGTTCCAGAGGCGTTTATGCAGGCTCCGCCGCTTCCGCCCCGCCAGCGCGCCGCGGGCTTCACTTCCGCCGCTCCGTGCACACAGCCTCGCAAAAATAGTGTTTTTCCCCGTTACGCACCGCCTTTTTAATCATATTTAACGGAACACGCTTTTCCGCAGGCGCGCCCCACCGCCCGCAGGTCGCCGTAACCGCCCCGCGACCCAGTAAACGGTGTCAGGAAACCGCTGAAACCGCCGCTATAAACCGTCCTCAAGCCGCCGCGGAAAACGGGAAAGCACATGGACAGAAAAGAAAGCGGGAAGCACACGAGCGGAAAATGTAAGAACAGAGGCGGACAGCGGAGGAGTCGCTGGCGGGAACGGAACGGATGTCGCCGGAAAACAGAAAGTAGCTGCTTGTCAGTTCGTCCAAAAGA
>CAZLLM010000036.1:0-7915 GCA_964560405.1 uncultured Prevotella sp. | reverse complement strand
GGGAAGCCTGCCGGCGGGCGAAGGGCGGGCCGCTCAGACGACGGACAGCCCGCCTGTCAAGGGGTCGATGACGAAGCCGCGCACCGACACGTCCTTGGGTATGAGCGGGTGTTCCCTCACGAGGGCGACGGTGTCGCGCACGGACTCTTCGGGAGTGCTGAACCCGCGCAGCCACGTCTTGAAGTCAACGCCGCAGTAGTCCATCATGCTGATGTCAGCGGCGGGAACTCCGCGCTTTTCCATCTCCTCTATCATTTCTCCGCTGTCGAGGTCTTTCGCGCCGCAGTCCTTGTGGCCTACAATCATGATTTCCTTCACGCCCAGCTCGTACACGGCCACGAGGAGGCTGCGCACCACGCTTCCGAAGGGGCTTTTGATCACCGCCCCGGCAGTCTTGATTATCGCAGCGTCGCCGTTTTTCAGACCGAGGGCGGCCGGAAGCAGTTCGGTGAGGCGCGTGTCCATGCACGACACGACCGCGATGCCCTTTTTCGGGCGCTTGCCGGCGATGAAAGGCTCGTAGCCTTTGTTTCTCACGAATTCGCGGTTGAATTCCAATAACTCGTCTATCATGGCATTTGGTTTTGGCGCAGGCGCACCGCGGCCGTCGGCACGCGGGGCGGAGGCCTGCGGAAGCCAAAGGTAATGAAATATCCCGTATATGGCGGGCGAGCACCGCCGTTTTCCGGCGGCGTTTGCGGCATCAGCGGCCGGACGTGAAAAGCCGCCGGACGCGCCTTGCGCCCGGCGGCTTCCTTCCGCCTGCGTCCGGGGTCAGCGTGTCAGAGCCTGCTTTCGCGCTTGGTGAGGTCCGCGTCGCCGGAAGTGTATTCCCCGAGGCTGTTCTCCCTTGCCTGTATGCAGACGTAGAGCAGGCGGCCGCTCCCCGTGTTCTTTATGCAGCGGTCGCAGTGCGTGGCGACCCTTACTACCGAGCCGCCGGCGATGTCGAAAGCTTCGTCGTCCACCTGAAACCGCCCGCTGCCGGATAGCACGATGTAGTTCTCCTCGTTGGCCCTGTGGCTGTGGAAGAACGGCACAGCCTGCCCCTCGGCGAGTGTGCCGAATGAGATCTCGCATGACGTGGAGCCTGCGGCATCCTTTACAAACTCCTTGCCCTCGAATCCGGCGAGGCCGCCGACGGAAACATGCGTGAATTTCGCGCCTTCGTTCAGTTTTTTCAAGCTCATGATACTGGATTTTAATTTGGTTTGACTTTGCGTGCGGCACATGCCGCGCGCTTCATA
Organism: uncultured Prevotella sp.; assembly: GCA_964560405.1. Taxonomy (GTDB): domain Bacteria; phylum Bacteroidota; class Bacteroidia; order Bacteroidales; family Bacteroidaceae; genus UBA6398. The sequence continues at coordinate 6,668 of CAZLLM010000036.1, read as the reverse complement.
CGCAAAATTACGGCTTTCGCCGGAGTCCTGCAAGCGCGACCGCGCTTCATCGGGGGCGGCGGGGCTGCCGGGCGGCTTCCCCGCCCTTTCCAGCGGATGTCCGCAGTGCCGGCAGTAGCGGGCGTCTTTCTCATGCCCGTCGCGGCCGCAGTGCGGGCAGCGGAGGACGGCGGAGCGCGCCTTGTGGATTTCGCTGTGCATTTGCGCCGAGACGATGCCCGTCGGGACGGCGATTATGGTGTAGCCCAGCAGCATGGTAACAGCAGAGAGGAAGCGCCCGAGAGGCGTTACGGGCGTGATGTCGCCGTATCCCACAGTGGTCATGGTTACGATGGCCCAATAGACGCTGTTCGGGATGTTGTTGAACGACGAGCCGTCCAGCCCCCCCTCGACAATGTACATTATGGTTCCGACGACCAGCACGAGTATCACCACAAAGAGGAAGAACACCAGTATCTTGTTGACGCTCCGACGCAGCGACACGAGCAGCAGGTTGCCTTCGGTGATTATGGAGTGGAGCTTGAAGACGTGAAGCACGCGGATGAGCCGGAATACGCGGACGATGAGGAAATGGCGTATTCCGGGGAAGAACAGGCCTATATAGAACGGCACTGTCGCAAGCATGTCGACAATGCCGAAGAAGCTGAAAATGTAGCGCACGGGGCGGCGCGAGCAGTAGACGCGCGCGAGGTATTCCGCGGTGAACGCCAGCAGGAAAAGGTATTCGAGGATTTTGAGCGCGAGGGTTACGCCGTAGGGCAGAGAGCGCACGCTTTCGAGCATCGTCACCAGCACCATTCCGCCGATGGTCGTGAGGAGCGCGTTCTCAAACCGTGAGCCTTGTGGGGTGTCGGGCTCGAACAGGTAAACATGAAGCCGCCGCTTGAGCTCCTCGTCGTGGAGAAACAAAACGACGCGCCGCCGCATCCGAAAGACAAAGCGCATCCGCCGCCCTTCCCTGACATCCCGCGCGAAGCGCGCCGCGCGGCGCGCGGCGCGCAGGACGAAAGGCATCCGCCGCCCCTCCCTGACATCCCGCACTAACCCCGCCGCAGCGCGGGCGCACCTCGCCGCTCCGAGCGCGGCACGGCGGGCGCATTCCGCCGCCTTTTTCTTAACCACTTCCCTACGCATTTCCGTGCAAATTGAGAGCGTGAACTCTCCGCGCCCGCGCCTCCCCGCCTCAAAAGGCGGGGGCGTCCGCGTCAGGCTGCGGCATTACAAATATATCAACTTATTGCATACGCAATACGCCGCAAGGGTAATTTTAATGCGTGAACGCCGCACGGCGAGCCTCACTCGCGGCAGGCGCAGATGTAATCCAGCTGCGTCCCATGATATTCAAAATAAGAAACTGCGATTCAAAACGTGAGTCCGATATGAGAGAAGAAATGTATTAATTGCAAATCAGGAGTGTGACGTTCCATTGAATATGCAACAATCAAATGCACATTAAGCGATACCTCCATTTTCCCAAAGGCCGGACTCGCGTTATTTCTGACAAAAAGAAACACGATTTAATGATTTTCGAATGGAAGTATGACACACAAATCAGAATGGCAGGAATAACACTGTTGTATTGTTATGACGCATCTGTTATCACGTTAGCGGCCTTACGAAGTTGGTAGGAAGGAATGTCAGAGGTAAGGTATCCATGCAACGAAAACTGCCCTCAAATATATGTTTTAACAATTTTTAAGGGGGGGGGGTAACAGAATATGTTCGTATATTGCGCACAGTATCGCAGACGCAGCCGGAGAATGGCGGCAGGGAACGACTGCTCCCGTTTGCGGAAACATACAAAGGGCAAGACAGCGCGTGCGGCTGAGAGCGTTTTGCCGACAAACGATAAAAGCAATGCTCATGGCAATACCTGTTATTTTGGCGGCACTTTCAGCCGTCGCCCTCCTTCTCTTCCTTTGGGGCGTATTCACCTCGAACAGCCTTATAGCGAAACGCAACCGTGTAAGACAATGCCGCAGCGGTGTCTGTGTCGTACTCAAGCAGCGTAATGATCTGATACCAAACCTTGTCGCCTCAGTCAAGGCCTATATGGGACATGAAAACGAAATATTGACCCGTATAGCGCAGCTCCGTTCGCAAGTGCCGCCGTCTGTTTCAGAAAAGGAACAGATCCTGCAAGGCGGCGAGCTGTCATCCTTACTGACAAAGCTGAATATAGCAGTAGAGAATTATCCGGAATTAAAGGCCAACGCCCAATTCATCCATCTTCATTCGCAGATTGAAGAAATGGAAGACCAGCTGCAAGCCATCCGACGCACGTACAATGCGGCGGTTACTGACTATAACAACTGCATTGAGATGTTTCCGTCTTCCATCATCGCGTCATTCCGCGGCCATGAATTGCAGGAACTGATTGAAGCGCCGAAGTCCGAGACGGGACAGCCGCGGGTAGGGGATTTGTTCAAACGTTAGCCTTCAGCCAAAACCCATCATGGATCCGAAGAAATTATACCTTCTATACCGGAATCAATTGCGGCACATACGCAAATTCCGCATGTTTGTCCGCGCGCTGACCTCTGTGGTTTATTCCATGGCCTTGTGCTGGTTCGTGTTCTGCGTCTTCGCCCCTGGGGTTTTAGGCAAGGGGGATACAGAGGAAACCGGGAACATCACTCAATACATACTGATAGGATTCGTCGTGTTCTTCCCTTTGCACTACATACTTGTGAAAGCGCTCATGAAATTGGGGCGCAAGGAGACCAGGGTAATGGCAGGCGTCTTGCACGGTATGTTTCCTGAAGCCTCATATAAGCCGGAAGGCAAAATCGACCGCAGGCTGTTGTCGGAAAGCCGTTTTTTCAATGCGTCATTCACCGCCCAGGAGACCGAAAGCGCCACTTGCTACGGCACTGTGGAGATGCCCTGCGGCGGTTACCGGATGCTCATTGCAGACATCGGCATTACAACGGGACGGGCTTCCGGCATGTACCGGCTTCCGGTGGCGAACTATGTTTTCACCTTGTACCGCTTACTGCTTCGCCCCATATTCGGAGCACGCATCGAGAGCAGCATGCACAGTTTCCGTGGCATGTTCGGATGTTGCGAGACCGATATGCCGTTCCGTAGCGGCGCGGTGCTGCTGCCCGACCATCTGGAGGACAGAATGGGTTATCTCGCACGCCATATCCAAAAATACAACCAGCATAACAAGGCAAAGCTTATGCGTTTGGAAGACCCTGAATTTGAACGGCATTTTGCTGTATACGCCGAGGATGAAACGGAAGCCCGCCGGGTACTGACGCCGCTCATGATGCGGCGCATCACCGCAGTGCGCCGATTATCAGGCCGTGACTTATCGCTGTCATTTTCGGGAAACAGGCTCTTCTATGCGGCGGCCACTCCAGACGGCTTCCTGCGTCCCGGGCGGAAGTCCCTGCGGGATGAGAAATTGCTGGAACAGCTGTATGCGGATGTAAGCCTGTGCCGCACTATTCTAAGCGAACTGAGAATACAACCTTCTATCCAAAAAATTTAACCCTTACAGATTATGAAGAAAACATTCAGCTTTACGCCATCCGTAGAGGAGGCCAGACGGCAGCCCGTCCGCAGAGAAACCTACGAGCAAAGCGTGGATTTATACAATGCGGGAAAGCCCCTGGAGGCTTTCCACTGTCTGCTGGACTACCTGAATGAGGGATTCCGTTCCAGATTCGGCAATGAGGGCGGGACGGAGTTTCACATACCACACGGCTCCATTGTGGTGCATATCAGCATCACGGATGAAATCATGCACATTGAAGCCGATTTCCTGAAGCTGCCGGAAAAGGGACGTGTCGCCATGCTCCGCCAAGTGGCAGACCTGAACATCAACAAGCTGCTGCTGGCAGGCTTTGTTAAAGAAGGGGACCGGTTGAAGATGCGTTATGTGACACCCCTCCGCCAAAGCCACCCTCACAAGATTTACGGGGTGCTCCAGAATATCTGCCATGTGGGAGACCGTTTCGACGACGAGTTCTGCACCAAATTTGGAGCCTCCCGTTGCTACAAGCCGCAGGTGACGCCCTACCCGGCCGGGACAGTGGAGAAAGTATATGAAAGCATACAATCCTTGGGCAAGGCTACACTGGACGCCTTGAACGAATACAATTCGGCGCGGCGCTACGGCTACTCATGGAATGTGCTTGACACCACCTTCTATCAGATAGCCTATATTGCCAATCCGCAGGGGCAGCTCTGCAACGACCTTGAAAAAGCCATTGATGACATGGACGCGGAGCGTCCTGCCGAAGAACTGGTCGCCAAAGGGGCGGACTATCTCCGGAAACTGCTTGCCACGCCAAAAGAATCGCTGGCGGAAGACTTGTACTTTGCGGAAAAACTGGTTTCGAACCGCAGAAGCGCCTCGCTCCAGACCATACAAGAGGTATTCGAAGATGTGCATGAAGAAGCGGCCAAAGCCGTACAGTCAGGGGATTTCGAGCGTGCTGCCGTGCGGATGCTCTACATCATCTACGAGACCTATTACTATAATGACATACCTGAAGACATCAGCGCGATACTCACCCATGCGCTGAAAGCGTCTGGAGGGCAGCCGCTGGAACAGGCTGCGCGCACATTGTATGAGGCGATGGACAACATCATGGACGGCGACCTTTCCGGCAGCGCGCTTTATTCTTGCGACGGCAGTCCGGCGGCCAGCCAAATGACGGGACAAGCGGCGGCCGCCGCCCAGGCCATGCAACAGAAAATGGCGGAGAAAATGAACGGCGCCGACATTGCCGGGCTGCAACAGAAGATGTCGGAAGCCATGGCGCGCGGCGACATGGCGGAATATGCACGGCTTGCCGGTGAGCTGCAACAGAAAATGATGAGCGATCTTTTTTAATAACCTGTAAAACAAAGCGAAAATGGAACAAAACATATACAAGTCGGTTTTCAAAGTGACGCATGCCGGAGGTTCGGGCAGTTGCTTTTATCTGAAATCATACAACCTGTTTATTACCAACTATCACGTAGTGGAAGGCTTTCACACGGTTGCCGTACATGACAGCGGCCGCAATCCGTATTTGGCTAAGGTCGTGCTGGCCAACGTGTCGCTGGACATCGCGCTGCTGTCCGTGTCCCATGATTTTTACGACCTGCCGGACATCAGCCTTTCAGGGAACGACACTTTGGGCATAGGCGGGAAAATCCGTGTTGCCGGCTACCCTTACGGAATGCCGTTCACCGTGACAGAAGGGACCGTGTCAGCCCCCAAGCAGCTGATGAACGGGCGGTATTACATCCAAACAGACGCAGCCGTAAACCCGGGCAATTCAGGAGGACCCATTCTGAACGAAAAAGACGAAATCGTAGGCATCACGGCGGCGAAAATCACAGAGGCGAACAACATGGGATTCGGAATCCGGGTGGAAAACCTGCGTAAGGTGCTGGACAGTGTCGGCTGTCTGGACCGCAGCACGTTCAATGTGCAATGCGAAGGCTGCGACGAACTGATCTCATCTCCCGATGATTATTGCCCCTCATGCGGAGAGAGGCTGCCGGAAGGCATATTTGAGGAGCGGCATGTGTCGCCGCTGACAGAGTTCTGCGAAAGCGCCATCGGACGGATGGGAATCAACCCGGTACTCGCCCGCGACGGCTATGAGGCATGGCGCTTCCACAAAGGCAGTTCGGAAATACGCATTTTCGTTTACGACCAGGCCTACCTGTTTATGGTGTCGCCCGTGAACCTCCTGCCTAAGAAAGAAGTTGAAAAGGTGCTGGACTATATGCTTTCCGCCGACTTCGCGCCCTACAAAATGGGCGTCGACGGCAGGCAGATCTACCTGATGTACCGCATTCATCTCTCCGACATTACGGATGAGTACGAAAACCTTATCAGAGAGAATATGGTAAACCTTGCGGAAAAGGCTGACGCGATGGATAACATGCTGGTCGAACAGTTCGGCTGCGAATTTTCAGCATACAGCAAGCAGGAAGAAGCATGAACCTATAAATAACGACGCGACATGGATGAAATCAGAAAAATCGCCGCAGCCCTGCAAGGCGGCGGAATCCCGGAAGGTTACGACGCGGGAAGAATCAGGAAGTGGGCCGGAACATTCCAGAGATTAAAGAACCCCCGGGTGGTAAAGCTGTATCCCGTAAGAGACGCCCGCTATGACGACAGCCTCTACCGCACTTTCGCCTTTTCATTGGACGGGAAAGACATCGGAGAGAAACTCCTCGCAGAGATAAAGGAGTCGGTGAGCCAAGCGGAAATCAACGACATCCGTTACGATTCCGTACAGTCGCATGGCGCCGACTATTATTATCTGGAAGAAGGCACCGGCAAGCACATTACTGACGGGCGGTACAAGAATTCGATGAAAGACGAAGACCGAAGCGGAGTCATGAACATAAGCGACCTGTTTGACGGCGTAGTCCTCTACACAGGCTGCGCCCATTTCAACAGGGATGTCAAGAAAGAGCTGGACTGCTCCTATGCATGGATCGGCAAGGAAAAAGAGCCCGATGAATATAAATTCGTCCCCATGCCCAATAAGTTCCTCGGCCTGCCCGGTACGGTCGGCAATATATGGGAGCAGGCGTCCGGCGAAGAAGAGGCGTCGCATCCGGCGGTGAAGAAATATCAGTCAGTCATGCAGATTGTGACTTACATACTGATTGCCGCCGCCATAATCTGGTACTTCTTCTTCCGA
>CAZLLM010000035.1:0-8067 GCA_964560405.1 uncultured Prevotella sp. | reverse complement strand
ACGCAAAGGTGCGGCACGGGAAAATCCGTCCTCAATCCGCCGCTGAAATCCGCTGAAACCACCGCCCAGCCCGCTTCGTTTTCCGCCTGCCGCCGCATAACCAATCCTTTCTCCCGCACACAAGGTAAAAACGCGCCCCGCAGACCGCTTTCCTCCGGCAGTGCGAATGTCCTCCGCCGATGCGCCTCAGAACCCGCAAAACGTCGGCGCGCCCGCCTGTGGAATACGGCGACTGCGCGGGGACGGCTTATGCCCGGGTTCATGCCCGTTTAACGTCATTGCCGCTACGTTAATGGGAATCATTAGAATCATTGCATCATTGGATTCTGTGACGACCGGGAGTCAAATGCGTCGGATGGATTTTTCAATGCCAAAATAAGGATTTCCCGGGCATACCTCAGAGGCGCGGCGGACAAGGGGGCGCTTCTCATTGTTCCGGATAGCTGGCTTATATGCCTGTTCCCGCTGTGCTGTTGATTCCATATTACAGCATTCCGGGTGAGGCGTCTGTATAAGACAATGCGAGAAAGCGGAAGAGCTTTCTCGCACGTGACTCGGAAGGGATTCGAACCCTTGACCCACAGATTAGAAATCTGTTGCTCTATCCAGCTGAGCTACCAAGCCTGAGAAGAAGTACGGCGGGCACTTCCCGTGCCTCTGCGCCGCGCCGTTTGCAGTGCGAAAATACGTTTTTTTGCGGCAACGGGTGCGTTTCAAGTGCGGAATCTTCCACGAAGCCTTCATGACTGCCGTCAGTAAGCGAACAGCGGATAGCCCGACATTATACCTGTTACCTCGTCCTTGACACCGCTGATTACTTTTTCGTCTTCGGGTGAATCGAGCGTTTTCTCTATCAACTCCGCGATTGTAGCCATAAGGTCTTCTTTCGCGCCGCGCGTTGTCAACGCCGGAGTGCCGAGGCGTATGCCTGATGTCTGGAATGCACTGCGGGAATCGTAAGGCACCATGTTTTTGTTGACGGTTATGTTCGCGGCGACCAGCGCGTTTTCCGCCTGTTTGCCCGTGAGTCCGGGGTATTTGGGGCGGAGGTCTACGAGCATGGAATGGTTGTCCGTGCCGCCGCTTACGATGCAGAAGCCGCGTGCGGCCAGTTCCCCGGCCAGCCGCGCCGCGTTTTTCCTGACCTGCTCCGCGTATTCCTTGAATTCGGGCTGCAGCGCCTCTTCAAAAGCTACGGCTTTGGCGGCTATGACATGTTCGAGCGGGCCTCCCTGCGTGCCAGGAAAGACCGCGCTGTTGAGCAGCTGACTCATCATCTTAGGCAAGCCTTTCTTGTCTGTAAGTCCCCAAGGATTGGGGAAGTCCTTGCCCATAAGGATAATGCCGCCGCGCGGCCCGCGTAGCGTTTTGTGCGTGGTGGAGGTTACGATATGCGCATACGCAAGCGGGTTGCTAAGCAAGCCTGCCGCTATCAGTCCGGCGGGGTGCGCCATATCTATCATGAGGAGCGCGCCGACATTGTCGGCTATTTCGCGCATTCGCTTGTAGTCCCAGTCTCTCGAATAAGCCGAGCCGCCGCCGATAATCAGGCGGGGCTTGTGTTTTATGGCTTTCATTTCCATGTCGTCATAGTCGACGCGCCCGGTTTCCCTGTTGATGTTGTAGCCGATTGCGTTGTAGAGTATGCCGGAAGTGTTCACTTTCGACCCGTGCGAGAGATGGCCGCCTTGGTCAAGGTTCATTCCGAGAAATGTGTCGCCCGGTTTCAGCGCGGTCAGCAGGACTGCCGCGTTTGCCTGCGCCCCGGAGTGCGGCTGAACGTTGGCGTATTCCGCGCCGAACAGCTTTTTCACCCTTTCAATCGCTAAGGCCTCCACTCTGTCTACCACCTGACAGCCTCCGTAGTACCGGTGTCCGGGATAGCCTTCTGCATATTTGTTTGTAAGGCAGGAGCCCATGGCTTCCATTACCTGCGGGCTTACGAAGTTCTCGGACGCGATAAGCTCCATGCCTTCTGTCTGGCGCTTGCGCTCGGCTTCGATAAGATTGAAAACTATGTTATCTCTTTTCATTTTTGGTTGTGTTTGCGGATAAGTGTGTCTGATTCTGCTTTGCCTTGTCCTCCGGGCTGTTACTTTATCAATTTTTCCGGGTCTAAGATTTGGTTTCTTTCACAGTAGCGGCAGCGGATGATGCCTTTTTGTTTGTCCGCGACCTTAAAGCGTGTAATCATCGGTTCGTTGTTGGTGATGCATTTGGGGTTGGCGCATTTTATTATGCCGTTGAGTTCGTCAGGCGTTTCCACTTTGTATTTTTCGATAATCTCGTATTCTTTTATCACGTTTAGCGTAACATTTGGGGCGAGAACAGACAGCTGGTTGAGTTCTTCGTTAGAAAAGTATTTGTCCGATACCTTTATGATGCTTTTCCTCTCTATTTTCTTGCTGTTGAGGTTGAAACCGATTATAATCCTGTTGTCCAGCCTGTCAAGGCGGAGCAGCGACACGACGGCGAAGAGCTTGTCGGAGGGTATGTGGTCTATTACCGTGCCGTTTTTCAGCGCACGCACGTAGATTTCCCGCTTGTCGTTTTTTGTGAGCATGGTTTTCGCTTTTTGTTCAGCCGATTATGGTTTTGTCGTCGCGTATGTCATCGAGCGTGTATCCAAGCGCGTAGCTTATCAGAGCTTCGCGCGTGTACAGTCCGTTGAGAGCCTGCTGGAAATAGTAGGCGCGGGGGTCGTCATCCACGTCTCTCGCGATTTCATTGACGCGGGGAAGCGGGTGCAGGACTTTCATTCCGGGCTTCGCCTTGCGCAGCATACTCCGCGTGAGGATGTATGCGTTTTTGTTGCGCTCGTATTCCATGAGGTCGGTGAAACGCTCTTTTTGCACCCTCGTCATATACAGTATGTCAGCATCCGCTATTATGTCTTCGTTGAATTCGGACGTTTCGTAGAAAGGGATGCCTTTTTCCCTGCAATACACCTTGTATTCGTCAGGCAGTGAAAGTTGTTCGGGCGATATGAAATGGAACGTGGAGCTGAATCGGCTCATAGCCATAAGCATGGAATGCACCGTGCGCCCGTATTTCAGGTCGCCCACAAAGTAAATCGAAAGGCCGTCAAGGCGTTTTTGCGTTTTGTTTATCGAATATACATCAAGCATCGTCTGCGAGGGATGCTGGTTCGCCCCGTCGCCGGCGTTGATTACAGGCCGCGGGGACACCTCTGCGGCGTATGTCGCCGCGCCTTCGAGGTAATGGCGCATAATAAGCACGTCGGCGTAGTTGGACACTATCTGAATGGTGTCTTTCAAGGTCTCTCCCTTTGTTGAAGAGGTTACGCTGGGGTCGTTGAAGCCGATGACGCGTGCGCCGAGGCGGTTCGCTGCGGTCTCAAAGCTGAGCCTTGTGCGCGTGGATGGCTCGAAGAACAGCGTAGCCGCCACTTTCCCCTCAAGCAGCTTCCTGTTGGGATGCCGCTCGAACTCTTCCGTCATGCTGACAAGATAGGTTATCTCGTCTTTGGAAAGCGATTCGATGGTTACAAGGTCTTTCCCCTTTTTCATGTTCATAATGCAGGCCTGTAAGGGTTGTATCCGATTGTAAAAGTAAATATATTTTCTATTATGCGCCATACAGCGGTCTAAAAATGCGGCGGGCTTACGCCGCGGGCGGCAGTGCCGGACTTTGAGCATTTCCGTCCGCTTTGTGTGCGCCGGCACTGAACCCAGTCTGGCTTAGGAGGGGGACACTGCCGCAATGCGCGGTATCCTAATTAGCTGAGGAGAGGGCGGGCTGCCGCTAGTCCTTTTGCCATATCGGGCGCAATGATTATCTTTGCCGCGATACAAGGAACAATTTGTGCTCCGCCGTTTCATACATATCTTGTGGGTGCTGCTGGCGCTGGGTGTGTTAGGCGTTGCCGCCTGCTTCTTCGCAATCTGGAAAGGCTGGATAGGCTATGTCCCCGATGTGAAGGAACTTGACAATCCGATTGACAAATTCGCTTCGCAGGTGTACTCGTCGGACGGAAAGATGATAGGCACGTGGGCAAGGTCGGAAAACCGTGTGTTCGTGTCGGGGGATGAGATCTCGCCTTACGTGTTCAAAGCCCTTATAGCTACGGAAGACGTGAGGTTTTACGAACACTCAGGCATAGACTTCCGTGCCCTGATGAGAGCCGTGATAAAGCGTGGTATAATGGGGCAGGCCAGTGCGGGCGGCGGCTCCACCATAACGCAGCAGCTCGCCAAGCAGCTTTACTCTTCTACGGCGGGGACGTATGCCAAGCGCATGGTGCAGAAGCCTATAGAGTGGGTGATTGCCGCAATGTTGGAGCGCACTTACACCAAAGATGAAATCCTGACGCTTTACCTCAATTACTTTGACTTTCTTCACAACGCCGTTGGGATTAAGACGGCGGCGGCGACATACTTCAGCAAACAGCCAAAAGACCTTACTCTGACGGAAAGCGCGATGCTCGTAGGCATGTGCAAGAACCCGTCGTATTACAATCCGGTCCGCGAGCCGGAACGCTGCAGGGAGCGCCGGAATATGGTGCTTTCGCAGATGCGCAAGGCGGGCTACCTTACGGACGCGGAATACGAGGCGAACAGGGTCAAGCCCCTTGAGCTGGCTTTCCACCGCATCGACCACAAGGACGGCATAGCGACTTACTTCCGCGAGTACCTGCGCAAAATACTCATGGCCCGCAAGCCGGACCGCGCCAATTACGCCTCCTGGCAGGAACAGATTTATTACGACGACTCTCTCGCGTGGGAAACGAACCCTCTTTTCGGCTGGTGCAGCAAACACGTGAAAAGCGACGGCTCACATTACAATATTTACACGGACGGGCTGAAAATCTATTCCACGATAGACTCCCGAATGCAGAAGTACGCCGAAGATGTTGTAAGCAAGCACGTCGAAGGTTATTTGCAGCCGATTTTCGAGCGAGAGAAAAGGCGTTCGCCGACCGCGCCATTTACGAGCGGCATAACGAAAGAGCAGGCCGAAGCCATATTGATGCAGTCGGTGAAGCAAAGCGACCGCTACCGCTCCATGAAGTCAGGCGGCTGCACCGAAGAGGAAATAATGAAAGCCTTTGGCGAGCGCGTGCCGATGACCGTGTTCACGCATCACGGCGAAGTGGACACGGTGATGTCGCCTATGGATTCGATAAAATATTACAAGTCTTTCCTTAGGGCGGGGTTTATGGCGATGGATCCTATGAACGGCGCGGTTAAGGCTTACGTAGGAGGATTGAATTACTCGCACTTCCAGTACGATATGTGTACGGAAGGCAGAAGGCAGATAGGCTCGACCATCAAGCCTTTCCTCTACGCCCTTGCCATGGAAAACGGCTACGAGCCGTGCGACCAGGTTGAGAACATAAGCAGGACGTATACAGTCGGCGACAAAGAATGGAGCCCGAAAAACAGCAGCAACGCACGCTACGGCGAAATGGTGACCCTGCAATGGGGGCTGGCGCAGTCTAACAACTGGATTTCGGCCTACCTTATGAGCCAGCTGAGTCCGCAGGCTCTTGTGGAGCTTATCCGCAATTTCGGCGTTACGAACAAGAACATTTACCCCTCGATGGCTCTCTGCCTCGGCCCCTGCGAAATTTCAGTGAGCGAACTCGTGAGCGCGTACACGGCTTTCGCGAACAAGGGGATAAGGGTCGCGCCGCTGTTCGTAACGAGGATTGAGGACAACGCGGGCAATGTGCTTGAAGACTTCCAGCCCGCGATGAACGAAGTTATAAGCGAAAAAAGTTCTCTGCGGATGCTCGAAATGCTGCAAGGCGTGATAGACCACGGCACGGGAGGGAGAATCCGCTACAAGTACCATCTGAAAGCTCCTGTCGCGGGGAAGACGGGAACGACCAACAACCATTCCGACGGCTGGTTTGTAGGGCTGGTTCCGCGATTGGTGGGAGCATGCTGGGTAGGGGGCGAAAACCGCGACATCCACTTTGACACGATGACTTACGGGCAGGGCGCTTCCATGGCTCTGCCTGTCTGGGCGTATTTCATGACTAAGGTTTACAACGACAAGAGCCTCGGTTACTCGCAGGACGAAAAGTTCGACTATCCCCCCGATTACGTTTCGTGCGGCGCCGCGGACGACAGCACGATGGTTTCAGGCGGCGAAGCCGCAGACGAGTGAAGGCGGCGCGCTGCTGCCGGCAAAAAAACAATGAACGAGATGAGATTTGCGGCGATAATCCCTGCAAGATACGCTTCAACGCGCTTCCCTGCGAAGCCGCTGGCGATGTTGGGCGGGAAGCCTGTCATACAGCATGTCTACGAGCGCGTGAAGCGCGCCGTAAGCGACACCTTTGTCGCGGTCGATGACGAGCGCGTGAAATCCTGCGTGGAATCTTTCGGAGGGACAGCCGTAATGACATCGGCCTCGCACAGGAGCGGCACCGACCGCGTCAGGGAGGCTTACGAAACGATAGGCCTGCCTTTCGACGCGGTAATAAACGTGCAGGGCGACGAGCCTTTCGTAAGTGCCAGGCAGATAAGGGCGCTGATGAGGTGTTTCGACGACCCGCGCACTGAAATCGCCACTGTCGTCCGGCCTTACCCCCGAAATGGCGGCCTGTCAGGGCTCCTCGACCCGAACACCCCAAAAGTGGTGGCGGACAAAGACATGTTCGCCCTCTATTTCAGCCGTTCTGCAATCCCCTTCATAAGGGGCGGGGAGCAGGACGCTTGGCCGGAGAAGCATGTCTTCTACATGCACGTCGGCTTGTACGCCTACAAGGCGCAGACGCTGCGGCGGATAGCCCGCCTGCCGCAGAGCGGCCTTGAAAAGGCGGAGTCGTTGGAGCAGCTGCGCTGGCTTGAGAACGGATACAGGATAAAGGTGGGTGTGGCCGGCTGCGTGTCTGTCGGCATCGACACGCCGGAAGACCTCGGAAAGGCCGAAGCTTTGTTAAAGGGAAATCCCCATTTACTGTCAGAAGATGAATAACAGACTGTTGATAATGCTGCCTGCAGTGCTTGCCGCCCTGCCGTACGTCGCAGCGCAGAAAATCAAAATAGGCACATACGTGTTTAAGGACGGCTCGCAGTACAGCGGCGAGCTGTTTAACGGCAAGCCTTACGGCAAGGGCGAGACCGTGTTCAAGAACGGCGACACTTACAAAGGCGAGTACGTGAAAGGGAAGAGGCAGGGCTACGGCATCTACCAGTTTTCCGACGGAGAGAAGTACGAAGGCCAGTGGTATCAGGACCAGCAGCACGGCAAAGGCGTGTTCTATTTCAAGAACAACAACCGTTACGACGGCCTCTGGTACCGCGATTACCAGCAGGGCGAAGGCGTGATGTACTATTACAACGGCGACGTTTACAAGGGCGAATGGGAATCGGACAAACGCAGCGGCAAGGGCACCTACACATACGCCAGCGGCGCGTACTACAAAGGCGAGTGGGCCGACGACCAGAAGTCGGGGAACGGAGTATTCGACTGGAACGACGGCTCGCGCTACGAAGGCTCGTGGGCGGGCAACCTGCGCAACGGCAAAGGCACATACACCTACCCCGACGGCGATGTCTACACCGGCGACTGGAAAAACGACACCCAGCACGGCAAAGGTATCTACAAGTTCAGCAACGGCGATGTCTACGAAGGGCAGTACGAGAACGGCGAGCGGATAGGCGAGGGGATACTCACTTTCGCAAACGGAAACAAGTACGTCGGAGGCTTCCTCAACGGAGAGTTCAGCGGCAGGGGGGTGTTCGAGTGGAAAGACGCGGCGCGATATGAGGGGAACTGGGCCGGCAACGTCCGCGAAGGCTACGGCAAGTACACATGGAAAAACGGAGACGTCTACGAAGGCGGATGGTCGAAAGGCGAAATGGACGGCGAGGGGATACTCCGCCTCGCCAACGGCGAGAAATTCAAAGGCACGTTCAAGAACGGCAGGAAGGACGGCATGGGCGTGGAGGAGCATAGCGACGGCACACGCTTCGAGGGGCACTTCAACGACGGCGTGAAAGACGGCGTCTTCGTGGAGACAGACAAAAACGGCAACGTCATCCGCCGCGGGACTTACCGCAACGGAGTGCAGCAGTAGGGCCCGCCGCCCCG
>CAZLLM010000034.1:0-8080 GCA_964560405.1 uncultured Prevotella sp. | reverse complement strand
ATGCGGAAGCGCGGCGCGTATGTTTCCCCGCGCCAGACATATAAGCCGCGGAAGGCCTGCCTCACGGCGAAGGACGGCGGGGACAGGAAAAGCCCCGCGGCTTTCGCAAACCGCGGGGCTTCAGTCCGGCGAGGCTGGCCGCCTCTTCTCAGCGCAAGCCGCTCATGCGGCAAGGGGCGCGCCTCATCTGACGAGGACTTTCCGCCTGCCTACGACATAGACGCCCTTGGCGAGGCCTGCGGTGGCGTCAGCGCGGGGAACGCCGCGGCGCAACAGCACACCCTCCACGCTGAAGACATCGACAAGCTCCGACCTGTCCTCAACGGCCACAACATCCTTCACGCCGTTCACCAGGCCGTCGCCATTGACAAAAATCTTTTTGTCCCATTCCTCGCTTATGTTCTGCACGAGCCAAGGGACAATCAATGCGTCCCGGTAAACGAGCCTGCCGACTTGGTAGAAGTCTTCCACTGAGTCTTCGTTGCAGAACCCGTAGTGAGGCTCTGGCGTCTGGAACATCGGGGAGCAGCCCAAGAGCCCGTTCACCGTGTCGTGAGCGGCGGTAATCTTGCTGTCTACCACAACGTCTATCCCCAAAGGATACACAACGCCCGCATCGTATTCGCCGCTGCCGTCGCCGTCCACATAATAAATGTACGGAGTTCCCGCGGGGATGACCTCCTCGCCTATTTCCACTTTGTGCAGCTTGTAGGCCGTGATAATGGAGTCGGCGGAGCCGGGCGCCGTTTCCTTGCCTACCACCTCGTAGGCCTCAACACGGCCGAACTCGGCGGACGGCGCGCCTTCCATGTCATACGGCTCGGTCAGGCCGAAGAAGCTGCCCTGCGAATGCGACCCTAAAGAATCCGCCATGACGTAACCCACCTCGTCCGACGTCTTCTTAATCTCCCATGCGTAATTGGTGTCTATCCCCTTGGTGCCGTCGTGCGGCAGGTAGCCCAGAACGGTGGAGTCGGATGACACGTATCCGCAGAGGTAGTCGCCGCCCGGCATACGAAGGCCTATCTGCCCGCTGCCGAAAGGCACGATCGTAACGGAGGCGGGGGCGTACCACTGAACCGCATGACCGTCATTGTCGCTTTTGCCAGTGCCGGACTCAGGACCTAAGTACAGGCCTGTGCCCGCGTTCTGGATCGCGTAGGTGCCGTCCCCGTTGGCCTTGAACACAAAATGCAACTTCGGGTTTGAACTGATGTTTTCCCTTTCGCTAGTCACCCAGAAAGTGGATGTGCCGCTGTAATCTTCAGTACCGTACCAGCCATTGGAGTACAGTATTCTGTCTTCCCCTGCGGCGGTGTGCGCGGCGTCTTTGTTGTGCAGCACGTACCAAACGTCATCCCCCGGCTTCACCATCGACGGGTACAGCTCGTTGTACGCGTCGGTCAGGCTTTTCACAGTGCGCTCTATCAGCTCGGCGGAGACATCGGCGGCTCCCTCGTATTCGCCGATGGCGGCCTCCGCTGCCTCCGTGTAAGCGTCAAGGGCCTCCTCGGGGAAGTCGCCCACAAGATCGCCCGGCGAGAGGTTCTCAATGTTCAGCCTCGCCATCGCCACAATGGAATCGGCGACGCCCGCGCTGTTGAACGCGGATATGGCCTTGTCCAGTTCCTCGGCGGTTTCCTGTGTCGCGTCGCCTGCCGAGAGTTCGGCCTGCGCCTTCTGCACGGCCTTGAACAGGTCTGCGGCCACGCTCTTGTAGGCCGCCCTGCCCGTCAGGGAGCTCTCCTCGTCAACGCCGGTTACAGGCATGAGGTTGAACTCGGCGAACTGACCTACAGGATGATTGTTCTTCCACTCATTTTCCTTCACGGCGAGAATTTCGAAGCGCACGTACTTGTACCCGCCTATCCCGCTGACAACAAACTGGATGGGGTCGGCGGAATGCACGGGTTTGTCTGCCCCGACTTGCGCGAGGTACTTGTCAGAAATGTCTGCCGCCAAAAGTGTAGACACGACTTTCCATTCCACGGTGTCGTCGCTTACACTTACGCGGTACTTGGTTACATTATGGACATATTGGTCGCTGTTTCGCTCTTCAATGTAACATATCACGGAGTCGGGGAAACCGTTCGGCTCAGTGGTTTCAAGGCGCAAGTAGTGTGTTTCGTTCACGGTCTCGCGATCCCATCCGGATTTCCAGTAAGTGTCGGCGTTGTTGTCAATGAGGTTTTCAATATCGCCCTCATAATAAGAGTTGTTGTTGCTGTACAGTTGGCTGACATTTGTAATCAACTTGTCACCGCATGTGTAGACGGTGTTGCGGTTGTAGAGCCGCCTTGCCTCAGCGAGCGTGTTGTCCACGCGCTTGTTGAGCTCCACGCGTCCTGCATCTGCCTGCATTCTGGCGAATTCCTCATCTGAAACGGGAATCAAGCCCCACGCCGTGCCACCGTATACTGAATGAGAAGTGTAGTAAGTGATGGAAGACTCATCGTTGGTAGCCATATCATGACCGCCGGTGTCGTAGCAGAACAGAGTATCAATGCCGTTCCTGAAATAGAACTGTCCATTCATTACCTCCATCGGCAGTATGTACTGCGGCGTTTCGGCAGTTTCGCTGAAACGCATGGATGCCCCACTCCGCGGCTCGTCTGCTGTATGCAGGTACTTGCTGTTGCCCATATTCTGCACGTAGTATTTCCCGCCGCCAGCGTTGGTTACCTTCCACACATGCTCCATATCCGCCTCTTTCATACGGTTCCATCCCGGACGGCCGTCAACAACGCCTAAATA
Organism: uncultured Prevotella sp.; assembly: GCA_964560405.1. GTDB lineage: Bacteria > Bacteroidota > Bacteroidia > Bacteroidales > Bacteroidaceae > UBA6398. The sequence goes on along the minus strand of CAZLLM010000034.1, from coordinate 5,326 downwards.
ATGTTCGGGGTCGTTAAAATAGAAAATACTTTGCATTACCTGAAACCGGTAATAACCTTCAGGAAGCGGCCGGTCGCGGACTGCGAGAAATCTTGCGGTGACATCTTTCAGCCTATTCAGGACATCTTCGTATTGTTCGTTTGTATATGTCTTCCCCGCGTAGTTATTGAGCATAGTGTCTACCTCGGCTGCTACAGCCCGGTATTCTTCAAGCAATTCCGCGTCATTGAAGAAGCCTATACGGTCAAGCACGGTGTCTATGCCGGCGGCAAGGTTTCCGCCTGTTTCCGTCCAATACCTGGCAAGCTTCTGCCTGCCGTCCGATGCGAAGCGGTCTATTTCCTCTTGCGGCACTTCCTTTATGTACCATGCGGAAGGGCTGCTCACGCCTTGCGACCAAAGCACTATACGGCCTTTTGTGCCGGTGCCGCCGCCATTGGATTCCATGTGGTACGGAAGCAATGGGTCAGAGCCATAGTCAATGTCATCCGAGATATGCCACTGCCCCTCTCTGTTCAAGTTCACGAGCACTGACGATGTCTCCAATTCGGACGACCACGACACAGGCTGGCTGTTTCTGTGGTCTGTCGCTTTGTTGATGTAAACACCCGCGCCGACATTCCTGATAGAGTAGCGCTTGTCGCCGTTTGCGGCAGGTTCCGCCTCCTTTATCTGCCAGATAAAACGGGGATCGTCTTTGTCGAATGCTTTCCAGCCAAGATATTGCGGTTTGTTGTCATCTGGGGCGTAAATTGCGAAGTCTCCGCCTGCTTCGCCTTCAATAAAAGCACTGTTGGCAGTGAAGAAGTAGTAGTAGCCGCCGTCTTCCACTGGAGCCAGGCTTTCATCGCTGCGCAGCCATTCGTAGAGTTCGTTCATCTCGGTGTAAATCTCCTTGCACCGGCCATCGTCCAAGCTCTCATACTGAACCGCTTCACTGTAAAGCTCGGCGAATCTCTGGTACTTCGCGCTGTCGCCTATGCAACCCGGATCCGTGTGCAGCACGTACTTCTCTTCCCAGTCGGAGGGGATGCTGAGAACAAGCTCGCGCAAATAATCACGCCCGGTCGCCGGCTCATAGTAGCGGTGCATAACCCACACGTTTGTGGTGGTGTTCGACCAAGCGACTCCTTTTATCTTTTCGTCAGCTTCGTTGCTGATGAAGCCCCGGCCGTCCGGCCTGAAAAGGTCGACGATGGTAATCGCCGCAGGATCCTTCGGCCAGTCTGTGTCATAGACACCGGCCTTTGTGGCTGTCTCGACATCACCCCCGTATTCGCCGCCTTCTGTCGCGGAATAGAAAGCCAACCGCGCAGCTTCTTCTTTCGTCTCCACCATGTAGAAACGGTAAGATTCGTCGCGATTCCAGTCAACCCCGATATACTGCCCTGTACCCTTGTTCTTGAGGTAATACAGGGCGACATCCGGATACCCGTCATCCGCGTCGGCGGTTTCAAGCTGCCATACTATGTCCAGAGGCGCTTCGCCAGTGAAACGCGTAAGCTTCTTCCCGTTGCCGCTGGTGACTGACTTGCCGTCGAGCGCTCCAAGCCACCCTCCCAGATTGGTGTTGTCGCTGTAGCCCTCGAAAGCCACATCCCAGCCTGTGATATCCTCCTCGGCCAGGTAAACCGGCGCGCCGAGGATAGGCTGGGCGTGAAGTTCCGGCGCGGCCAGCAGCATGGCTGACAGAGCCGAAGCGAAAAGAAAAACAAATTTCTTCATACTCTTTGTGTTTTGGTTAATAATGTCGGTTTATTAATGACTCGCTATTAGATGACTGACGGCTTGTTAGCGGATTTATCCGCCCGCACCGCCGTTTAATAGTAATCCTCCGGCTCATTGCCGTCATACACGCTCTTCGGCACCCATTCTATATAGTCGAGGTCAAAATGCGCGGCGGGATTTGTCAGCAAGTTTTTGAAACGCACGTAATAACGCATTCCGGATGACACGGGGCCACGGTAGATGATATGACGCAGTTTGTGGAGCCCGAAATCATCATTGCGTCCACCTTGCGTTACAGCACCAGGATAATAGTTGCCATAGCAATTGGAACCTTTCATCACATCGTGATTGCGCATATTGCGCTCCAGACGGGCGTTCTCCTCGCGATCGTCAGTGTCGATAAAATATTGGATCCATGGCGAAGTGGCGTTATACCTCATTTCTAACGGCAGGCCATGCGCCGGGAGATTGTCCTTGTTTGTGCCGAAATACACCTGCATCAGTCCGCAGCCGTCGCCGTTGCCCACCGCAATGCGCAGCTCGTACGTGCCGTCATTGGGCACTTTGGGCAGGCGGAATATAATGTCGTACTGCCCGAAGAAGAACGGCTCGTCTTGCTCGAAAGCACGGTTGCCTGTCTGCGCATAGCACATAAGTATGGTGAGTTCTGTCTCGGGGGTGCAAGTCAAGTCTTCAAGGTACCCCACCGGCACGTAATAGTAGTCAGCGTTAGGCAGAGCCCGCATCCCGTTGGAGAACAACTCAGGCTGGAACGACAGCACATCCATACGTATGCGCTCGTTGAGCACCTTGCCCGGCACATCATCATCATACCAGAGCACATCGTCTATCACGTAATAAAACCCGTTGAGCGCCTGAATGTCGCGGTCTCCGTTAGTAGGGCTGATAAGGATGCCTTTGCGCGGGACTGTTATTTCCTCATAAGTATCCCAGTCATACTTGCTGACGTATCGGTTGATGCGCTTGCCGTCAGTGTGTTCGCCTTCCATAATTTTGAGAATGCGGTTGTTCTTGCCCATCGTTTCGTAGTATTGCATTTTGTTTATGCCATACCTGTCGGGCGTAGAAATGGAGTAGCCCGTTTCGTCATAGTGGATTACGAGTTTTTGGTATGCCATTGCACCGCGCAGCAGGTGATACCCCACAAACTGGTTCACGGCGTTGTCGGGGCTTTTGAGGTCGGGGTTTGTGGCGTTGGGATAGTACGCCTCGCACGCCTGCTTCACTTTTTCCATTATTTCGCTCCAATTCACTATGTTCCCGTTCTCACGCCTGATAGTAATGCCCCATTTCTCACACAGGAGGGAGTCGCTTTCCACAAAAGCCGTGTAGCCATAATAGCGGTGCTGCGGGTAGACGGCATTGTATACCGCCCCTTGGTAACGCAGGGGCTTCTCGAGATCCTCGAACTCCTCATCACGGTAGTCAGCCATACTGTCGCGCCATGATGTCTCAAACAGTAGATGGCCGAATATCTGCAGATTGTCCTGCCCGGCTATAAGGTCGGGCAGTGCGCCAGAGTATGGCATAACCACCCTGTTGACTATATGCATCCAGCCGTTGCTCGCCTCCTCGTCTGGCACTACGATTTCAGAAAAGGAGTTTATGAATATGCGCGTTCTTCCGTCGTTTTCGCCGGCCGAAAAACTGACAGTGACGAATCTGTCGGCCATAGTCTTGTATTCAAGCGCGCCCTCGCGGAAGTCGGTTGTTCTGTAGCCTTCCTGCATGTCAGTGTCGATTATGCTGTTGAAGACTATCTGCTGCGCCATTGAGTCGGGTACGTTGTCCACGCTGAAACCGGTTGTTTCATAGACAGAGTCCACGAAATGCTGCACGGCTTCGTTGGTAGGCGCGAAAACCGTGTAGTTGCCTCTGGCTTCAAGCAGATGGTCGACGGTGGAGCCCTTTTTGCCGGAGCGCGACTTCTTCAGCAATGTGTAATAATAGCTTAGGTCGGCGTTTTCTACAATGATACTTGATATGGTGCTTCCCTTGAACGTATACAAATTGGAGTCATCCACATCATCGGAGCATGATACAGAGGCAGTCAAGCTGATTGTCACAGCCAAAAAGACGCCCACATTAGCAAATTGTCTGTTGAAGTTTTTTATACACATAATTACAGTTATTTGACGAATTATATATGATACCAACCGAACACCTTAATTAATTTTCTGTAAGCGGCAAACGCGATTCTTTTGTAGGCTCAGAATCTGTTTTAAGCGGCCGCAAGTTATCAAAAACATTGCAAAGCCGCAAGGAATAAGCCGGGATAATTCTCTTTGAAGGAATCATAAACGGCGCATCCTGTTCTAACAAGAGCTTTACCTGCCTGTTTCAAGTTTTTCATTATTTTTCCGCAAAGTTAATTATTTCACAATTACCCCCCCCCCTGTTAATGATGTATAAATAAGATGAATAAATCTTTATTTTACCTTATAAGCGCGGATTGAAGCCTTGCAATCCGAGTAAGACGGCATACGCTGTATGCGAGACTTGTCGACATCACGTCGTCTCTGACCCCGGCAAGACCTGTTGTACGAGCCGCCGACTCGCGAATGCCCCGTTCTCCAAAGCTGGAAATGCGTTACGCCAGACAACGGATTCCAATAAGTATTCCTGTCGTCCTGTTCACCGGCAACAACGTTACAGGCATTCTTTTCATGGCAGGTGAATTCCGCAAGGTTTTCAGCAGAATGACGGGAGAATACCCAATGAACGCCGCTTACAGACCGCAGAAGCGCAGACACCGCCGGAGTGCGGCGGTGTCTGACGCAGAGATGACGGTCGTCATGATGTCGTTTTACTCATCCGGCCGCCGGAAGCGTTTCCACCGGGTATGCGTACAGGTGTACGAGGCGTGTGTTTCCTATGGCCGTATCCCATAACCGTTTCGTCTGACTCCGGCAGAAAAAGACTGCTATGCCTTCCGTCTTATTCAAACAAGGTATTTCCTGACAAGTGCGTCGGAGTCAGTCTTGCGAACTCCGCCCATCTCCGCACCTGCATGAACCGAAGAATACATATCCGCAAGACTTTCAAGGAGCTTGCCGCACACGGCAAATGTCCGGCGGAATGGTTCTCCGGCTTCAAGTTCCACATCTTGATTAATATGCAACGCAAGAGAGAGCCGCAGTGGACTTCACTGCGACACTGGGAGACGCTGATGACAAGAAGCCTCTTGGTGACAAGCGTTTCATCAAGCGGACATTCGACAAGCTCATCGCCATCAAGGGATGCACAAAGCTCTGGCAAAGAACCGGCGGCCAATCTCTGATATCATAGCGGCTGACTGCTGGAAGACGGGAAACAAAATGTTACTCTAAAAGCATATAATTGAAGATGGAGATGTCTCTCAAATTATTGATGGCAAAAAGAAACAATTTAATACCTATACAATAGGTACTAATACCTTAAATTTAATTCAACCAACGGGTAATGAGACATTTCGGATTATGGCATAAAAAGGCGGGCGGCGCAGGGCGTTTCCGCGCCCGGGACGCCTCAAGTCCGGCAAACGCTTCACGGCAGCTTCACCGACACCTTCTCCCCCGTCAGCTTAGTCCCGGTGACT
>CAZLLM010000033.1:3559-8085 GCA_964560405.1 uncultured Prevotella sp. | reverse complement strand
CGCAAATGGCGCGGGGGAATCCCGCCCTCGCGGAGCCTCACCTTATGACGGTCGCCTCGCGGTCGGGACCCACTGAAACCATCGCGACCGGGAGTCCAGCCGCCTTTTCGATGAAACGGATGTAGTCTGCGAACTCCTTGGGGAAGCCGCCCTCGCCTCTTACGGACGCCAGGCTTGTCTTCCAGCCGGGCAGGGTTTCGCAGACCGGCTTGCAGCCCTCCGTGTCGTAGGGCATGCCGGAGGTGATTGAGCCGTCAGGCAGCCTGTATGCCACGCATACGGGGATGGAGCCGAAGCTGTCGAGCACGTCGCATTTCATCATTATGAGCTTCGTCACGCCGTTTATCATCGCCGCGTACCGCAGAGCGACGAGGTCGAGCCATCCGCACCGGCGCTCGCGCCCGGTGACGGCTCCGTACTCGCCGCCTATGCGCCGTATGGCGCGGCCTTCTTCGCCGGTCAGCTCCACGGGGAACGGGCCTGCCCCCACGCGGGTGGAATAGGCCTTGAAAACGCCGTACACCTCGCCGATGCGCCGCGGTGCGACGCCCAGCCCGGTGCAGACGCCGCCGCACGTGGTGGACGAGGAGCTCACGAAGGGGTATGTGCCGTGGTCGATGTCGAGCATGGCGCCCTGCGCGCCCTCCGCCAGCACGCTCTCCCCCCTGTCGAGCATGTCGTTTATCTCGGCTTCGGTGTCGGAGAGGCGGAAGCCGCGCATGTATTCCGCGCCTTCCAGCCATTTCTCCTCCTCCGCGCCCGCGTCGTAGTCGCAGCCTAAGCAGCGGAGCGTCTTTTCGTGGCTCGCTTTCAATGCCCTGTACTTGGCTTCGAAGCCGCAGAGGATGTCGCCCGCGCGCAGTCCCGTCCTCGCCGCCTTGTCACTGTACGCCGGGCCTATGCCTTTGCCTGTCGTGCCTACCTTGCCGCTTCCTTTCGCCGCTTCGTAGGCGCGGTCGAGCGCGCGGTGGGTGGGCAGTATCAGGTGGGCCCGCTTGCTTATGAGCAGGCGCTTCTTCACATCGTAGCCTGCGGCTTCAAGCTCCCGGGCTTCGTCCATGAAGAGGTCGGGGGCGATGACGCAGCCGTTCCCTATTATGTTAGTCTTGCCTTCGGCGAAAATGCCGGAGGGGACGGAGCGGAGCACGAACTTCCTGCCGCCGAAGATGATGGTGTGCCCGGCGTTGGGGCCGCCCGCGAAACGCGCCACGGCGTCATAGCGCGGCGTGAGGCAGTCTACCGCTTTCCCTTTCCCTTCATCGCCGAACACGATGCCCAGAATGGCGTCCACTTTCCCTTTTTTCATCGTTCTTTGTCGTTTCTTTACTTTCGCCTCTCCGCCGGCGGGGCTGCCGCGGAACCTCCGCTCCGGGACGCCCCTCCTGACGCGGCGCGCGCCGCGGCCTTGCCGAGCAGCGCTTTCGCCCTGCGCTTCCTTATGCTTGCGCACGAGGCGCACACTCCGTATATGTACACCGAAAAGCCTTCGACATGGAAGCGCGGCGTCTTGACGTTGCCTATGCTTTTGTCGAGCATTCCGTCCTCCACGCGCCTTGCCCTGCCGCATTCGGCGCATATCATGTACTTGAATCCGCGCCTCTCGATGGCCAGCTCGTAGCTCACCGTCCGCCTGTCAAAATGGTGGCGCACTACAATCCGCGCGTTCTCAAGCAGGGCGAGCGTGGAATACACCGTCGCCAGGCTGACCGGCAGCGTTTCATGGTTCATTATCCCGTAGAGCTCTTGCGCGCTGAAAACCCCGCTGATGCCGCACACGGCGTTCAGAATGGCGAAGCGCTCGGGAGTGCGGCTCTGCCCGCTGCCTGCGAGGTACGCTTCGAACTCCTTCCGAGCGCGCCGCGTCAGTTCGCCGCGGCCGTCTGTCTCAGGCATTTTGCCCGGGCTTAGGGCTCGCGCCGTCTTCACCGCCGCATTCCCCGAATATCCGCCCGGCTTTTTCCCCGTGCTCCTCATCCTGTTCTGAATATTTCAGCAAGGCGTTACACGCCGCCTTTGACACGGTGCCGCCGCCAGAGCGGAACGCCAGACGGCACATGGCAAGAAACTCCTTCTCGGCGTCAGGGCTCAGCCGCAGCCCTTTGAACAGCAGCCGTCCAATAGTGAGGAAGCCGCACAGCCGGAACATTTCGCGCCCGTCGGCCATCCATTCAAAAGCCCCGCTTTCCGCGTAAGGCAGGTGCTGCAACAAATGCAGCGAAGCGTACTGCGCTTCCTCCCAGCTGCGCATGGAGCTTATCCAGCCGGCGGCCTTTCCGGGAGGGAACGCGCCGTGCGGATGAATCATCAGGGCGAGTATCCTGCATTCTCTGACGTTCTCGTTCCAAAGAGCCTCCGCCAGACCGGCATCCTTGCCCGTCGCGGCCGCGATGCCCGCAAGGCGCGGGGCTTCCACGCCGAACGCCGCGCCGCAGCCCGCCCCCTTCTCCCTCATGGAGCGGACTGCCGCCCCGTTCATCAAGGAACGCAGCTGCCGCTTTATTTCCGATACCCGCTCTTGCGTGGTCATTGCCTCCGCTTTGTGTGCGTCCCAGTATCCGGGTGTCATTCGTTTATGTAAGGCAGGGTCGCGTAATCCTTGCTGTAACGCAGCATCTGGTGTTCGTAGCTTTCATCGTAAGACACGTTCACGTCGGTGATATTCCCCTCCCCGTCCTTCACTGCCGTGTAAACCGGGTTTATGAACCCTTTGTAGGGGGCGAGATGAAGCTTTTCGTACCGCGCAAGCACCTCCTTGTGCAGCACGGGGTCGACTTTCACGCCGTAGCCCTCGACCAAGCGGCGCGCGCCTTCGTAATCGCCTTCGCTTTTTACGCGCTGCACTTCCGCGAGCAGGCTGCCGAACAGTTCGCGCAGCTTTCCGTAGTCGTTTATCCTGACGTAAGTCTTGCCGTCGCGCTTCACCAATTCCACAACGCGGTCTTCCTTTCCCCTCTCATACACCCAGCGGGCGATCATCGCGCGGTTGCGCATGTGATCTTCCTCAATATTGTGCCCGGGAGCGATGCGGACGAGCTGCGTCACCAGCCCGTTCAAAATATACGAGTAATATTGCGATTTGTAAGCCTCGTAATCGGGGACAAGCCCGAGTTCCTTCATCTTGGCGTCGGCAATATAATAAAGCCCGAACAAGTCGGCGCGCGCTTCTTCGATTGTGGAGCCATAGGCCTTCAAAGTGTCAGGATCAACACCTTCGAGCAGTTTCCCGCTCCCGTGTCCGAGACATTCGTGCAAGTCGGTGTGCAGGTCATCGCAAGCGTCGCCGTACTTGTCGAGGAGGGCGCGCGTTTCGCCGTCTATCACGAACTCCTCTTCAAAGCCGCTTCCGCGGGCGGCCTTGTTGTAGGCATCGGTAAGGTTGCCTATCGTAACGCTTTTTGAGCCGTGTTCCCTGCGCACCCAGTTGGAGTTGGGCAGGTTAATGCCTATTGCGGTTGAGGGGTAGAGGTCGCCGCCCAATATTGCAGCGTTGATGACTTTCGCCGATATGCCTTTCACCTTGTCTTTCTTGAAACGGGGGTCGGTAGGCGAGTTGTCCTCGAACCACTGTGCGTTTTCGCTGAGTTTCTTTGTGCGCTCCGTCGCTTCAAGGTCTTTGAAATTGACGATTGCCTCCCAAGAGGCTTTCAAGCCCAGCGGGTCGCCGTAGCTTTCGGTAAAACAGTTGGTGAAGTCCACTCTGCTGTCGGTATCCTCCACCCACAGTATGGAATACTCGTCGAAAGTCTTGAGGTCGCCAGTCCTGTAGAATTCTATCAGCTTCCGTGTGGCCGCCGCCTGCTCCTGCGTTTCGGCGTACGGCAGAGCCTTTTCGAGCCAGTACACTATCCTCGAAATCGCCTTGCCGTAAAGCCCTTCGGCTTTCCACACTTTTTCCTTTATCACGCCGTCTTCCTTTACAAGGCGGCTGTTCATTCCGTACATTACGGGGCGCGGGTCGGACGGGTCTTTGAGGGAATTGTAAAAGTCTTCGGCTTCGGCCTGCGTAACCCCTTCGTAGTAGTTGCCCGCCGACGTAAGCAGGAGATCTTGCCCGTCGGCTTTGTTCACTCTCACCGGCATTACCGCCGGGTCGAAGATTACGGGGAACACCTCATCGCACAGTCCGTCGACGGTCTGTCCCGGCTGCAAGGGCAGCTTGCTTTCGTCAGCACTTTTGAGAGCCTGCCGGAAAAAAGCGGGGGAGAATCCCGGCACGAACTTTTCGCTTCCGTAATGGTGGTGTATCCCGTTGCTGAACCAGACGCGCTTGAGGTACGTTGTCAGGGCGAGGAAGTCGTTGCTCTGCCTGTCGCCTTTATAGTCGGTGTACACCGTTTCGAGCATCCTGCGTATGCGCAGGTTGTAGCGGCCGTTCTGATCCCAGAGTATGTCGCGCCCCGAAAGAGCCGCCTCTTGCAGATAATAGATGAACGTCTTTTCTTTTAGCGAAAGCTGTTCGAATCCTTCCGCCTTGTACCTGAGCATTTGCAGGTCGGCGAACTTTTCGCCGGCGTACTGAAACCCGC
>CAZLLM010000033.1:2388-3459 GCA_964560405.1 uncultured Prevotella sp. | reverse complement strand
CTGTTTCCCCGTTACGGCAAAGCCGCGCCGTTCAGAACAGCTTTTCGGGGTAAACGCCCTCCCTTACTAACTTTTCTATTTTAGCTACGGTGTCGGGGCGGTCTTCGGGATAGGTTACGCCGAACCATTTGCTCGTGGTGTCGAGTACTTCCACCGTCGCCGTGCTGCTTTTGATGAGGCTGTCGATGAGCAGGGGGATGAAAAACTCGCTCTTGGGGTTGTCCATGTTCTTTTTGTCGGACAGGAACTTCTTGAAGTACTCGTCGCTGTATCCGAAGTAGTCGGGGGTGAAGCCCCAGAAGTTCATGCTTACGGGCGTTTTCTCGCTTGTCGCCACCCACTCGCCGTTGTCGTCAAGGTATTTCACCTCGCCGCCGATGCGCTGCACTTTCGTGCGCTCCACGACGCCCCGCAGATAGTTCCGCGTGTCGGTTTCGCAAACGCCGCGCGACACCGTCCCGCTTTCGCTGAGGGTGTTGCCGATGCGGAAGCCCACCATGGCGTACTTGTTCTTCGAGCCTTCGGGCAGCCCCGAAAGGAATCCGGCCATGACCCTGAAAGTGTCGCGCCCGTAAAAGTCGTCGCAGTTCAGTACGCCGAAAGGCTCGCAGACCACGCCCTTCCCCATCATCACGGCGTGGTTCGTCCCCCATGGCTTGGTGCGCCCTTCGGGGCAGGCGAAGCCTTCCGGCAGCGCGTCGAGCGACTGGTAGACGAGTTCGCAGGGGATGTGCCCCTCGTATTTTGAGATGATCTTGTCGCGGAAGTCCTTCTCGAAGTCTTTCCGTATCACGAACACCAGCTTTCCGAAGCCCGACTGTATGGCATCGTAAATGGAGTAGTCCATGATGGTCTCGCCGTTGGGCCCGAGCCCGTCAAGCTGTTTCAAGCCCCCGTAGCGGCTTCCCATGCCCGCCGCGAGCAAAAGCAATGTAGGTTTCATGTCTTTTTGTTTATTGTGGTTAATAACGTCGTCCGCCTTTCCGCGCCCCGCGCCGGCGGGGTCTCCTGCGGAATGCGAAGATATGTTTTTTTTGCCGAATACGGAAATTTCCCTCACGCGATGCGCCG
>CAZLLM010000033.1:0-2288 GCA_964560405.1 uncultured Prevotella sp. | reverse complement strand
TGCGAAGATATGTTTTTTTTGCCGAATACGGAAATTTCCCTCACGCGATGCGCCGCGCCGCCCGCCGGAGCGCGCCGGGCGCCCGGTCATGCGAGGAACTCCACCTCTTTGAAGCCGTAAGAGCGCTCGCGCCCGCAGGAATCGGCCAGCACGAGCCGCCCGTCCTCCCCCGTCCTCATTATCCGCGCCTCGAATACGCCGCCCGCGTCGCGGTAGCGGTGCGTCCCGCCGCGCCGGTAAAGCCTCTCGAAGTACGGCGCGTCCAGGCTGCGCCCCTCGCGGAGCTCCGCGCAGTAGCCCGCGAGCCTTTCTATTATATTTTCGAGCAGGGTCTCGCGGTCGAGCTCCCTCCCCGTTTCGAGGCGCAGCGACGTAGGGTTGGGGATGTCCGGCGGAAACGTGCGCTGGTTCACGTTAAGCCCCGTGCCGAGTATCGCGCGCGCCACCCTCCCGCCCGCTATGTCGCACTCCGCCAGCGTGCCGCCCGCCTTGCGCCCGTTGATGTATATGTCGTTAGGCCATTTTATGCTCACGCCGCCCGCTACCGCGCCTGCCGCGTCGCACAGCGCGAGCGACTGCGCTTGCAGGAGCGCGAACTGCCGCTTCGCGCTGAGGGACTTCGGCGTAAGCGCCACGCTGAACAGGAGGTTTTCGCCCGCCTCCGACGCCCACGCCGCCCCGCCCTGCCCGCGCCCCGCCGTCTGGCTCTCCGCGGTCACCACGGTCATGCAGCCCTCTTCCGGCGCGGGCAGGGCGGCGGCGCGGGCGTTGGTGGAATCCGTCCGCCCCAGCCTTATCATGCTTACCGCGTACCCGCTCCGCGCCTGCGCTGCTCCTTCCTGCGCGGCGGGCGCGAACGGCAGCCCTGAGAAAACGCCGGGTGCGCCCGGGTCCGCGCCGAAAGCGTCCTCCGTGTGTCGGATGTTGAAAGGGCGGCCGCTTCCCGTAACGCTTATAACGTCGAAGCGCGCCTGCTGGTCAAGGCCGTAACGGCCCATGTAAGCCCGCGCCGCCCGCAGTATGCGGCCCTGCTTCACGGCATCCACCTTCTCCTCCGGCTCCGTCAGTGCGCCGCTCCCCAAGGTCTTGACCTCGACGAACACAAGCACGCCCCGCTTCTGCGCCACGATGTCAATCTCCAAGCCGCCCGCGCGCCAGTTGCGCGCGAGGATGGAGTAGTCGCGGAACATCAGGTAGCGCGCGGCCGCCTCCTCGCCCGCCTTGCCCAGCTCGTTGCGCCCCGCCGTTGTCATGAATTCTTTTTCGCAAAAATAGCGAAACCGCCCATGCGACCCGCAGGAATCCGCCGATACCCGCTGAAAAACCGCTATCGCCGCCTTATTCCGCCACTCCCGCCTCCTTATTCCACGCCCTCGCATCCTTATCCCTGTCGCCCTCGCCGCCTCAAAACACCCTTCGCAGCAACGGAAGCGGCATCCGAGCCGCCGGAACCGCTTTTGGAATCCGCTTGAAACCGCGTCGGCGAGCTGCGGGGAAGCGGGTTTAAGCAGTTCCCGGCGGCTTTTCAGCGGGCGCAGGCGGCGGTATATGGATACGAGGGCGCATGATTAAGGACGTGGGGCGGTTTGCGGGCGCGCTTCGCCTCGCGAATGCGAGAGAACGGGCTGGTTTCACGAGGACGGTAGGAAAACAGAGCGTGCGCGGACGTAAAGCGTAACGGCACGTGCGAAAAACGGAGCGGGCACAGGTGAAAAATGGAACGGTTGCAGGAGGGGACGAAAGGCACGCGGGTGGCATCCGCTTCGTTCCCGCCCGCGTCCTTTGCTTTTCCCGCCTGCGGCTTCTCCGCTTTCTTTTCGCGGCATCACGTTTTACCGGCTGCGCCTTCCCGCTTATAGCCTGTTTCCGCTGCCTTGCCGCCCGCGCCCTTTGCATTTCCCGCCTGCGACTATTCCGCTTTTTCCGCACGGGCTTCCCATTTTTCTGCGGCGGTTCGCGGGCGTGTTTTGCGGGCGGCTTGCGAGAGCGGGGGAGGCTTTCGCATGGCATTTATTATAACTATTGATTATCAACAAGTTGCAAAAATCGCTTTCCGAGGTCTCGCGGAGGCCGTTTCAAGGCGGATTCCGGCTGTTTCTGGCGGTTCGCGGACGGCGGTTTTCTGCGAGCCGGACGCCGTTTCCGCAGGCTGCGGCGGCGGTTTCAGGGCGGCGCGTATCTCCCCGTATACGGCAGCCTCGGCTTCACCGTACCTGCCCGGCTCCGCGCCGCACCGCTCCCGCATGGCGCCTTCTGCGTAGGACTTCGCAATCTGTTGCGGGGTCAGG
>CAZLLM010000032.1:0-8196 GCA_964560405.1 uncultured Prevotella sp. | reverse complement strand
TTGAGGCGGTGGAAGTAGAATATCATCCTTTCGCCGCGCACGCAGAAGTACTTGTGGGTGGCCTTGCTGAGCAGCTCGGCGTACTTCTCGTCGGTCTTGTGCTCCTTGAGGTCGAAGAAGCCGTTCACGATGCCCTGTCCGGGCGGGATGTGGATTTTGATCGGGGCGGGCTTGTTTTTAAGCCCTTCCTCCTGCACGTTGTACATCACGAAGAGCTGGCCGGGCCCTTTCATCTTCAGCAAGTTTACGCCTTCTTCGAGCGCGTACTCGTCGCCGCTGGCCGCGGTCTGCACGTATTCGGAGCCTTCCTCCCAGATGCATTGCAGCGAGACGGACTGCCCTTCGGGTATGTCTCCCACCAGCACCATCAGCTCGTCGTCCTGGTTAACGTAGATGCCTGTGGGGTTGTCGAGCTCGGAGTACCTTCTGGTCTGCAGGCGGTTCGCCCAGTAGTTGATGTCGCTGTACGGCTCGTACTCGCGTATGCGGAAGTCTTTCTCCCACTCGTCGTAGGTGCCGTTCTGCAGGGAGTTGGCTACGCGCCTGAGCACGTTGCTCGGCAGCGCCTCTATGGCTTCGGGCGTGGCGTCGGGCTTCAGCTCGGAGCAGGTGAGGTCGGTGAACACGTCGAGTATCGCATTGTTAATGTCGCGGTAGTTGGACTTCTCGTAGAACGATATGTCCAGCGCCGCCACCATGCCCTCAAATCCGACTTCCGGTTCCAGCGCCGCGTTAGTGGAGCCGCTGAGTACGTGCAGGCGGATGGCCTTCGCGCCTTCGGGTATGCCGTCGGTTATGAGCGCATGCTGACCTTGCTTTTTCTCGAAGTCGAATATCTCGTCCGCGCCGTCCGCGCCTTTCACGAACTCGAAGTCGCTGTCGTCGTAGCTGTCTTTGTCCGCAGTGGAGTAGCCCACCTTGAACTGCCCTATGTTGCCGTTCCCGTTAGTGCCGGTCTGGTAGGAAATCTTGTCTATCTTCTTGCTGTTGTCCTTGAAGTAGAAGTCCAGCAGGACGGGGAATATGGTTGACGGGTTGTCATATCCGGGCTGCCACGGCGAATGGTAGGTTGTTGTGGGGTCGTCGTCAATGAGGTTTTCCACTCCGTTGCCGCCGTGGTGCTGGTTGTCCTTGGCTCCGGTGGCCCGGATTTTGAGGTCTTCCCTCAGCGCGACGTCGTTGACTCCGTACTGCTTCAGGGTGATGCGGTATTCCGCGCCCGCGGTGCCTGACGACACCGTGATGTTGGCGGTGCGCTCTTCGGTCAGCTTGTTGTCGAGGACGGAGAGGGTGATGCCGTCGGCTTGCGCGAAGACTGTGACCCACTTTTGGTCGGAGGTTACCGACCATTCGCTTATGCGCATGTTGGTCTTCACGGGTATGGAGATTGTCGCGCTGCGGTAGTCAATCTCCTTGTTCAGCTCGCTGCCGTCTATTTCCAGCTGCTTGGCCACGACCGCCTCTTCGTCGTCATCGCAGCCGGCGAAGACCGCCATTGTGAGGGCGCACACGAGCGCCGGCAGAAAATTGCAGATGCGTTTCATGTTCATATCGGTGTGTGTTGTTTGTTAGTGATGAATGTTTTCGGGGGTGTGCGCCGGGGGCGGAAGTCCGCCCCCGGCGGGAATGCCGTCATTCGCTGCCCCAGATGTTCAGTTCCGCCAATGCCCAGCAGGGTATGCTGCCGTCGCCATCAGACTGCCCGTCGCATACGCCGAACTTCGAGGTCATCACGGAGAATCTCAGGTGGGAGAACTCCTTCTCAGCCATGAACACCGGCGACTTGTACTCTTCCTTCCCTCCGCCGGGCAGGCCGTCCCTGATGTCGGCCAGCTCCTCCCAGCTTTCGCCGTCGCTGCTTACGAACAGCTTGATGCGTGTCGGGGTGGCGTTGTTGTTGTCGCGTGTCACGTACTGGATCTGGATGCTCCTCACAGACTTGCCGAGCGCGATGTCTACGGGCTGCCCGTATTCGGGAGTGCCGGTTTTAGTTCCGTACTGGGTGTGGTAGTATGTATCAACGTCGTTGTCCACCAGCTCGGCCAGCGTCGTGCCGTCTCCGCCGCCGCAGCTGAACGGGTCGGCCAGCATGCTTTCGTCAAGCTCAATCATGTCGGCTTCGGGGTCGAGCGGGTATTCGAGGATGATGTAATGGAGCCTGTCGTTCACGACTATGGCATCCATGCCTTCTACGGCCTTTATCCTGAGGGGTATAAGGTAGGTGTAGCCCTTCGCGAGCCCCTGCCGCCTTACGTTCACCGCCGCGACCGATTCGGTGTTCCCCGCCTCGAACACGGCTTCGGTGGTCTCGCCGACCGCCTCGCCGGGAATCATGCGGTAGGAGGTGCCGTTGGCTTCGTTGTATGCGTTCAGGGTTTCCTCGCGGGTGTCCACCTCTATCTGCGCCGTGAACTCCCACGTGTTCTCCACTCCGCTCGTCATGGCGATGTCGGCCTCGAAGTCCCACTCGTCGCCGTCCTCGTTGTTGAGGTCGACGGTCTGGCTCGCGCCCTTGAAGTAGACGCTGAGCCTCGTGACGTTAAGGCGCAGGATGAGGTCGCGCCTTTCCTGGTTCACCTGGTCGCTCTCGCTGCTGAGGCGGAACGGGATGATGTACACGTAGTCGGGGTTCTCGCCTTGTATGGAGTCTATCTCGTCGAGCATCCTCGCGGGCGACATCTTGAGGCTGAGCTGCCTGTATGTGTCGGACGGGGAGAGCTCGAGCTGCTCGGAGCGGAAAGTGTAGCAGGCCGGCGAGAGCACCTTGTAGTTGTTGCCCTGGTAGCGCGAGTCGGCGTCAATCTCAGCCTGCGTCATGAGGTCGACCCGCCCCCGCGCCACGGCGCCCGGGTCGCTGCCCGTCTTCACCACCGTCAGGGAGTAGTCCACCTGCGAGCCGTCGTCGAACAGGTTGAGGGTCTGCTCCCCGTAGGTTTTGAGGTAGAGTATCTTGTTGTACTGCCCGGGCACGAGGTCTTCGTAGCTGTCTTCCTTGCAGCCTTGCAGCGCGGCGGCCGCGGCCAGCAGGAAGAGCGGGCATATTGTTGTCTTCTTCATGTCAGTGTTTGTTTTGAGGTTAATATTCCGGCGCCTGCACCATCTGCGTGTTCTTGTACACTTCGTTCACGAACACGGGGGCCAGGTACATCCGGTTCTCCCATTTGAAGCTCTGCTGGACGTTCACAGGCTGGTTGAACTCTTCGAAAGAGGGGTTTTCCAGCTCTTCCGCGTTAAGCCCTTTGCGCACTCCCGCGGCGAAGGCCTGCGGCGCGGTCATCCATCGGCGCGCGTCGTAGTAGCGGTGGCCCTCGGCGTACAGCTCGATGAAGCGCTCGTTGCGTATCCAGTCTACCAGCGACATCCCCGATTTCTCTATCATGTCGTGGGTCAGCTCCGGCACGCCGGCGCGGCTGCGGATTGCGTTGAGGTATCTCAGCGCGTTTTCTTCTTCGGGGTTGTCTTTCGAAGCGTAGCACTCGGCCACGTTGAGGTACAGCTCCGCCAGCCGTATCAAAGTGGCGGGGTAGTCTTGCTGGTCAAGGTTGCCGTATTGCGTCCAGTTTGTGCGGGGGCTGATGAATTTCTTGCAGAGGTAGCCGGTTACGGAGTAGTTGCGCACGCTGTTGCCCGTAGTGTTCTTCCCTTGCAAGTCAGGGTCTTTCAGGTTTATCACCAGCGGCTGCCCGTTATTCAGCTTCACGCCGTACTGGTCGCCGTCGAAGGCTATCCATGCATAGAAGCGCGGTTCCCTGTTGGCGTTCAGGCGGATGATGTCGCCGCTGTAAGAGTCGTACCACGTGTCTTCCGACGCGAAGCTCCCCTGCTCGGCGGCGATGCGCGGCGGCAGCCCGTCTTTCGTGTAGAAATTCTCGACGGCGTTCAGGAACGGGGACATTCCGCTGTACCCGTCGTTCCATGTGCCGTTGCTGTTCTGGCTGCAATGCTGCGGCAGGCACGACATTTTCTGGTTGTAGGTGTCGGTTCCTGCCACGCCCCATATCATCTCCCTGTTCCCGTCGGAGTAGCGGGTGGTTACGATGTAGCGCATCAGCATTATGCGCCTCTTGAACTCGTCGGTGAACGCGTCGTCGTCCACCGGCGCGTCGAGGGGTGCTATGCCGATGCCGTCGGCTTCCATCATGGAGTTGCAGTCGTCAATGTCCATCAGCGAGTTCCCGCCGTTGTTCTCGGCCCATTCCAGCGCGTCCCTGCATGCGGTCAGGGCGCGTTCCCATTTGTCGGGGTCGTAGGTGTGGCTCACCAGCTCGTCGCCGTATCCCGGCGTGGTGAAGTTCTTGTTCTTCCAGTCGGGGTAGGGGAATCGCCCGTTCCAGAGCGGCGACGCCGCGTAGAGCAGCAGCCGCGCCTTGATTGCCTTGGCGATGGTGGACGTGGCGCGCCCCCATTCGTCTCCCGTGCGTGAGGCGGGCAGGTCTTCCGCCGCCTTGTCGAGCTTCATGCATATCCAGTTCACAACGTAGTCGAAGTGGGAGCGGCCGTTGTACTCGTTAGGCGGCGTGTCCATGTCGATGTACGTGTCGGTGATGGGTATCGGGCCGTAGTATTCGATGAGCAGGAAGTGGTAGTATGCGATGAGGAAGTTGGCTTCCGCGCTCCATTCCCTTTTCTGCGCTTCAGAGGCGTTGGCGTTCTCCAGCTGCGAGAGGAACAGGAGGCACTGGCCGACATAGCGGTAGAACGAGCCCCATTTCCACGCCGCGGCGTTGCCGGGCGTGGCGAGCCCCCACGCCACTCTCTGCCCGTCGTGATTCCACAGCGGCGGCAGCGCGAATTCGTCTGTCGACGCCTCTACATTCGTGTACTGCCACGGGAAGTACTCCTTAATCCCCGCGTAGCAGGAATAGAGGAAGCCCTTGGTGGCGTCCGGGGTCTTTGTGGCGTCGGGCAGCCCCGCCTGCTCGGGGGGGACGACGTCCAGGTAGTCGCACGACGCGAATGTGCAGGCCGCCACGGCGAGCATTCCGCCTATTTTGGACAATTTGGTTTTCAGCTTCATGAGTTTGGTGTTTTTAGTCGGTTTTTAGAAACTAAGCTGCAGGCCGAGGTTGAATGTGCGCTGCAACGGGTAGGAATTGTAGGCGAGCTCGGGGTCCCAGAGCTTGAACGGGCTGAATACGGCCAGGTTGTCGCCGCTGAAATAGACGCGGCCGTACTTGAAGCTGTATCCGAGCTCCAGCGTCTTGAAGCGGATGAAGTTGCCGTTGCGCATCCAGTAGGAGCTTGCCACGTTGTTGTTGGCGGTCTGCGAACTGGTCAGGCCGAGCCGCGGGTAGGACGCTCCGGGGTCCGGGTTGGCCTCCGTCCAGCGCCCGTCGGCGATGAACTGCATCACGTTATAGTCGCTTTCCCCGAAGGGCGTAACGCCGCTTATCATGATTCTGCGCATCGCCGAGCCGTTGAAGAACACGCCGAAGTCGAACTTCTTGTATGTGACGTTCAGCCCAAGCCCGTACTGTATGCGCGGGGTCGTGCCGTAGGGCGAGAGCATCACCTGGTCGTTGTCGTCGATCTTGCCGTCGCCGTTGATGTCGCGGTACTTGATGTCGCCGGGTCTTACTTCGCTGCCGAGGTTCTGCTCGGGGCTGTTGTCAATCTCCTCCTGGCTTTTGAACAGGCCTTCCGCCACGTAGCCGGTGGTGCGGCTGAGCGGCTTCCCTGTGGACGTTTTCCATACGTAGGGGTAGATGGGCTCGTCGAGGTCGACGTACTTGTTCTCCGTGTAGGTGAAGTTCCCGCGGAAGTCCACATAGAGGTCCTTGATTACTTCCTTGTGCCAGTTGACGCTCAGCTCCAGTCCCCAGTTGTTCACCTTGCCTTTGTTGCTCCATGGCTTGGCCTCGTGGTATCCCAGCGACTGCGGCCACGCCTCCCGTTTCAGCAGGATGTTGTAGCGGTGGTCGTTGAAATAGTCGGCGGCGATGGTGAGCTGGCGGAACAGCTCCAGGTCGATGCCGATGTCGAGCTTCTTCACCCGCTCCCATCCGCCGTTCCTCACGGCGTAGTAGAGCATCTGCGGCCCGCTCAGGGTGTAGTTCATGTCTACGCCGGTGGTGAAGCCGAGGCTGTTGAGGGTCACGTCGTCAATGTATAGGAAGTGCTGCGCCCCGGCCGCCATGCCGGTCTCGTCGCTTCCCACGAGTCCGTAGGAGCCTCTTATCTTCAAGTTGTTTATTATGGGCGTAAGCGGCTCGAAGAATTTCTCGTTGCTGACCACCCATCCCAGCGAAATGGCAGGGAAGAACTCGAAGCGGTCGTGCTTGGCGAGGCGCTCGGTGCCGTTGTAGCCGAAGTTCAGCTCCACGAGGTAGCGCTGGCCGTAGTCGTAGGTGAGGCGTCCGGAGAGGCCCTGGTTGCGCTGCGGCAGCACGTCTTCGCGGTATTCGCGCTGCATGTACATCAGCATTCCCGTCGCGTGGTGCAGGCCGAACTGCCGGTCGTAGTTCACGCGGGCGTCAAGGTAGAAAGTCTGGTCGGAAGACTTGGTTATGTTCGAAGTGGCGAGGTAGTCCGTGCCGTCGGTGTTCAGGGCCTCCGTTTCGTATTCCGTCGGGTTCGCCGGGTTGTAGCTGTTGGCTTTCACCCCGTAGTAGTAGGGGTTGATGCTGCGGCTGTACTGCGAGGCCGACCAGTTCTTCCAGTTCACCATGGCCTGGAAGCTCAGCCCTTTCGTGACGAAGTCGAAGTTCTGGCTGATTTTAAGGGATGTGTTCAGCGTGTTCTCGTTGTACTCCTGGAACGAGCTCTGCATGAAGGCGTAGGGGTTGGTTCGGAGGGTCGAGCCCGCCCAGCGGCTGTTGCCGTAGCGTATGTGCGTGTCGCCCTCTTGCGCGGGGAACGTGGCGGGGAAGTACACCGGGTTGGTGGTCAGCATCATCCCGAAGAGGCTCGACGTGCTGTAGTTGGGGCCCTTCTGGTTGCGTATCTGCGCGTTCATGTGCAGGTCGATCTTCGTGGTGGGCGTTATCTTGTACGAGATGTTGTTCTGGAAGTTGTACCCCCAGTTGTTGATGTTGTTGTTGTAGGAGTACATCTTCTTGGTGTCCAGCAGGCCCGTGTCGTGGTTGGCTTGCAGGCTCATGTAGTAGGAAGCCTTGGTGCCGCCGCCGGAGATGTTGACGTTCATGCGCTGGTTCATGTTCATGCTCTTGAAGAGTATGTCCTGCCAGTCGACATCGGGGTACACGTAGGGGTTCACGTGGTTGCGCGTGTTGTCGATGTCCAGCTGCGTGTATCGCGGGGTGGCCCCCGGGCTGCGCGTCACGAGAGCCTCGTTGTAAAGCTCCATCCACGTCGCGCCGTCCACGAAGTCGGGCATGTTCATCGGCTTGTTGAAAGAGTTCTCCACCGTCACGTTGATGTGCGTCCGCTCGTTCTCCTTGCCCGTCTTGGTGGTTACGAGCATTACGCCGTTGGCGCCGCGCGCGCCGTAGATGGCGGTGGCGGAGGCGTCTTTCAGGATGGAGAAGCTCTCGATGGTCTCGGCGGGGATGTTGTTCAGGTCGGCGGCGGAGATCTCCACGTCGTCAAGCAGTATCAGCGGCGTGGCGCGCCCGCCGAAGGTGCTTATGCCGCGTATGTAGAACTCCGAGGCCGCGCCGGGCTCGCCCGATGTCGTCATCGAGATCACGCCCGCGAGCTTGCCGGCGAAGGAGGCCGTGAGCGACGAGCTGGGCGCTTTCAGCGACGTGCCGGTGATGCTCGTGATAGACCCCGTCACGCTGACCTTCTTCTGCGTGCCCGCGCCTACCACCACCACCTCGTTCAGCTCGTTGTCCGACTCCATCTTGACGTTCACGACACCAAGGTCGCCCACGTCAACGGATGCCTTCTTGTAGCCCACGTAGCTGAATTCCAGCTGTACGCTCGAGCCGCTGACTGGTATCGTGAAGTTTCCGTTCAGGTCGGTGACAGTCCCTTCTTTCTGCCCCGACGCCACGACGGTGGCGCCTATTATAGGCTCGCCCGTGTCCGCGTCCGTAACAGTTCCCGTAACGTTGCGCTTGCCCTTGGCGGGCTGGGACTGCGCGGAAGACGTCTTTGTGTAGGTGATCGTGTCGCCTGCCTCGGCGGGCGCCTTTTCCCGCCCGGCCGCGCCGGCGCAAGGCGCCAGCATGAGGAGGGACAGCAGGAGCGGGAGCTTGTGTTTTACGCTTTTTTTCATCTCATTTCTGCAAT
>CAZLLM010000031.1:0-8228 GCA_964560405.1 uncultured Prevotella sp. | reverse complement strand
AGGCGGCGGGGGGAGGATTTGAGACGATGCGGCGGGGATGGCGCAGGGCGGATAACGCACGTCAGGCGCGCCTCTTGGCACACCTGACGTGGTTAGCGGGGAGAGCCGATACTCGGACTTGAACCGAGGACCTACGCATTACGAATGCGTCGCTCTACCAACTGAGCTATATCGGCGGGAAAACGGTGCAAAATTAAAGTTTTCCCCGCAACCGGCGAACATTTCCGCCGCTTTTTTGCTTTCCGCCCTGCGGTGTCACACGTCCTGCGGCGGGGGCGGCGGGGGCGCGCCCGCCCCGCCTCGCCTCTGACGGCCTTGCCCGCCCTTGCCGAAGGGCCGGAGTCTCCCGCCTCGGGGGCTGCGCCCCGCTTCCGCGGCGGGAGGCTGCCGGCGGCCGCTGGAGTGGCGGCCTCTGCCTTTCCGCCCGCCGGGGGCTGCGCTTGGCGCGCTTTCCGCGCTTTCTCCGAAAGGCGCGCTGTCCGCGCTTTTCCCGATGAACTTTTCTATGCGGCGGAAGCTCTCCCGGTCGCGCGCGCTGACAAGCGTAAGGGCTTCCCCTCCTTTGCCTGCGCGCGCGGTGCGCCCGATGCGGTGTATGTAGTCTTCCTCGTTTCGCGGCACGTCGTAGTTTATCACCATTGAAATGTCGTCGATGTCGATGCCTCTGGCTATTATGTCGGTGGCCACCAACGCCGAGATGTGGCCGTTGCGGAACGCTGTCATGGTCTTCTCCCTTTGCGCCTGCTCCAGGTCGGAATGCATTTCCGCCACGTCCATCCCGAGGGATTTCAGCATTGAGGCGAGCTCCTTGACTTTCCTCTTTGAGGAGGCGAATATTATGACCCTTTCCAAAGGCCGCTGCGACTTGAAGAGGTTTCTTATCACCGAGGTTTTCTGCGCCTCGCTGCAGTAGCATGCCTTCTGTCTGACTGTCTCCACCGGCTTGGAGATGGCTATCCGCACCTGCGCGGGGTCGCGGAGCAGTCCCGCGGCGAGCTGGCGGATGTCGTCGGGCATTGTGGCGGAGAACATTATCCTCTGGCACGTGGGCGGCATCAGCCTTGCGATTTTGATGATGTCGTCGTAGAATCCCATGTCAAGCATTCTGTCTGCCTCGTCGAGCACGAAGAAGGAGACTTGCGAGAAGTCGGGGTTTTCGAGCTGGATGTGCGAGATCAGCCTTCCCGGCGTGGCTATTATCACGTCTGCGCCGAGCTGCAGGCCCTTGCGCTCCTGCTCGTACCGCAGCCCGTCGTTGCCGCCGTAGACGGCCACGGACGACACCGGCACGAAGTAGGAGAAGCCTTCCATGGCCTGGTCTATCTGCAAAGCCAGCTCTCTTGTTGGCGACATCACGACGCAGTTTATCGCGTCTTCGGAGCGGCCTCCGACGTACAGCCTGTTTATTATCGGCAGGAGGTATGCCGCCGTCTTGCCAGTGCCTGTCTGCGCGATGCCCATAACGTCGCGCCCTTCGAGTATCAGCGGTATTGTCTTCTCCTGTATGGGGGTGCATTCGGTAAAGCGCATTGCGTCGAGCGCGTCGAGCACCTTTTCATCGAGATTCAAGTCATGAAAATTCATAGTGCGGTTGTTCTTGTTTGTGTCAGCGTTATTTCGGAGCCTTTCGGTAAAGGGCGAGCGCGGCGAAGGAGAAAATAATATTGGGAATCCAGGCTGACAGCAGGGGCGGCCAGCCGGCGTTGATGGCGAAAGTGGACGAGATGGTCTGGAACAAGATGTACGAGAAGCTGAGCGCCAGGCCTATTCCAAGGGAAAGCCCCATCCCTCCCTTGCGCTTCCGGCACGAGAGTGAGACTCCTATCACCGTCAGTATAAACGCAGCGAAAGGGGCGGCCATGCGCTTGTGGTATTCCACTTCGAACAAGCTGAGGTTGGATGCGCCGCGGAGGCTCTGCTTCGCGATGAACTCCGACAGCTCGGGCGATGTGAGCGTTTCCTGCTGGTCGCGCGAATACATGAAATCGGTGGGCTCCATCATGATGAGCGAATCCCGCCTGCCGCCGCGGCTGATATGCTCGCGCATGCCGTGGAGCGTCCTTACCTCATAGTCGCTTATTCTCCACAGGTAGCGCTTCTTCGCGAGCGTGTCGTACTGTATTGTGCTGGCTGTGAGGTGCGACACTAACTTTTTGTCGCGGAATTTGTCGAGGGAGAAATTATACCCCGTCTTCGTTCCGTTGTCGAAATGCTGTATAAACGCCACGACCCCTGTGTCCACCTGCAGCTGCACGTTGTCGGCGGTGTTCACTTTCCTTTTGTGTATGTACTGCTGGACGAAGCGCAGGCGCTCCACGTTGCCGTGCGGGATGACAAACGCGCCAAGCGCGAACGACAGCGACGCTATTATGGCGGCGGAAATCATGTAAGGCCGCAGCAGCCTTTTGAAACTCATTCCTGCGGAACGCATCGCTATTATCTCGGAGTTGTCGGCAAGCTTCGCGGTGAAGAATATGACCGAGATGAAAACGAACAAGGCGCTGAACAGGTTCGCCAGATAGGGGATGAAATTCAGGTAATAGTCGAAGACAATTTCGTCCCACCTTGCGTGCGAGGACGAGAACTTGTCTATCCGCTCGTTGAAGTCGAAGATCGTGGCGATGGCCATGATCAAGGCGATGGAGAAGAAATACGTGCCGAGGAACTTCTTTATTATATAACGGTCTATGCGGCCTATAAGCGGCATCCGCCCCCTTTCCGCGGGGTCTTCGCGTCGTCTGGACATTCCCGGCAGATACGAAAGGAACTTTCTCACGGCATCCCCCTTAGCGACAGATTTCACACGCGGCGCATTATAGTTTCGAGCGCAGAGGATTTCCACTCCGTATAGTCATCCCGCAGAATATGCTCCCGCGCCGATTTCAGCAGTCCCGAGTAAAAAGCGAGATTGTGCATTGACGCTATTTGCAGGGCTGTGATCTCTTTGGCCTTGAACAAATGGTGGAGGTAGGCTTTCGAGCAAGACCTGCTGACGTTGCAGCCGTTTTCATCCAAGGGGGAGAAGTCGTCCTCCCACTTCTTGTTGCGCATATTCATAATGCCTTTGGAAGTGAAGAGCATCGCGTTCCGCCCGTTCCTTGTCGGCATTACGCAGTCGAACATATCCACTCCCCGCTCAATGCTTTCGAGTATGTTGGCCGGCGTACCCACGCCCATCAGATATCTCGGGCGGCCCGGCGGAAGTATGTCGTTCACGATTTCTATCATTCTGTACATCACATCGCACGGCTCGCCCACTGCAAGCCCTCCGATAGCGTATCCGTCGGCGTCATATTGTATTACGTTTTCCGCGCTCTCTCTTCGCAAATCCTCGTAGACACATCCTTGCACGACGGGGAAAAGCGACTGCCCGTAACCGTAATACGGCGCGGTTTCATCGAAACGCTTGTAACAGCGCCCGAGCCATTTGAGCGTAATGTCAAGACTCTTCCTGGCATACGCATAGTCTGCCGTTCCCGATGCGCACTCGTCGAAAGCCATCATAATGTCTGCCCCTAACGCGCGCTCAATGTCAATCACCCGTTCAGGCGTGAACAAATGCTTGCTGCCGTCTATATGAGAGCGGAATTCGCACCCGTCCTCGTTAAGCCTCCGGATACCCGACAAGGAAAAAACCTGGTATCCTCCGCTGTCAGTCAGTATAGGATAATTCCACGAGCAGAACTTATGCAGGCCGCCTGCCTTTATAAGTATATCAGTACCCGGCCGCAGATACAGGTGGTAAGTGTTCCCTAAAACTATCTGCGCTTTTACGCTGTCGGCCAAATCACGAGCCAGAACGCCTTTCACCGCCGCCTGAGTCCCCACCGGCATGAAGACAGGAGTGGTAACGCGGCCGTGGGCTGTGGTTATCACTCCTGCGCGTGCCTTTGACTTTGCATCGCTGTGTTCCACCTCAAACGTCATTCCTGATGCGTTGATTTCGTTTGCGGCACATCTTCATTTTCGTCAATTGCAAAGACTGCGGCATCGTCAACTTTCTCTTCCAATAAAGCGAACTCCAAGACTTCTTTCACGTTTTCAACGTAATTGAACGCCAACCCTTTCAAATATATTTCAGGTATTTCCTCTATGTCCTTTCTATTGTCCTTGCTTATTACGATGTCCGTTATGCCGGCGCGTTTGGCTGCAAGAATTTTTTCCTTAATGCCCCCCACTGGCAGCACCTTGCCTCTGAGCGTGATTTCTCCGGTCATTGCCACATTCGGGCGCACTTTCCTTTGCGTAAGAGCCGAGGCTATTGAAGTCGCTATTGTTATTCCCGCGGAAGGCCCGTCTTTCGGCGTAGCACCTTCCGGCACGTGAATATGAATGTTCCAATGGTCGAATATCTTATAATCAATGTTGAGCAGCTCCACATGGGCTTTTATGTATTCGAGCGCAAGCACTGCCGATTCTTTCATCACTTCGCCGAGGTTTCCCGTAAGCGTGAGTTTAGAGCCTTTGCCCTTGCTGAGACTCGTTTCTATGAACAGTATCTCGCCGCCCACAGATGTCCACGCAAGGCCGGTAACCACGCCAGCGTACTTGTTGCCTTGGTAAGTGTCGCGCAGATACGGAGGCTTGCCCAGCAGCGTCTCAATGTCTTCCGGCTGTATCAGACGGCCAACGAAGTCCGGCTGTATCTTCGCCACTATCCTGTACGCGATTTTCCGGAAAATCTTGTTTATCTGCAATTCAAGATCCCTGACGCCGCTTTCGCGAGTGTAGCGTTCTATGAGCGTCTCGAGGGACTTCTTGCTGAAGCGTATGTCGTATCCCTTGCCTATCCCGGTGTTCTTCATCTCCTTTGGTATGAGATGCCGGCGGGAAATTTCTATCTTTTCTTCCGTAAGATAACCGCTTACTTCTATTAACTCCATGCGGTCGAGCAGAGCGGGAGGAATGCCCGCGAGCGAGTTGGCCGTAGCTATGAACATCACTTTCGACAAATCGTAGTCCACGTCGATAAAGTTGTCGTGGAAAGCGCTGTTCTGCTCCGGATCCAGCACTTCGAGGAGAGCGGAACTCGGGTCTCCGTTATAATTGTTCGAGGTTATCTTGTCTACCTCGTCAAGTATGAAAACCGGGTTGTCCGCTCCGGCCTTAATAATGCCTTTCACGATTCTGCCGGGCATTGCCCCGATGTAAGTGCGCCTGTGTCCGCGTATTTCAGCTTCGTCATGCAGCCCGCCCAGCGAGACTCTTACGTATTTCCTTTTCAGAGCCGACGCGATGCTTTTCCCAAGTGATGTCTTGCCTACTCCGGGAGGGCCGTACAGGCATATTATAGGAGATTTCAAGTCTTTGCGCAACGTAAGAACCGCCAGATGCTCGAGGATTCTCTCTTTCACCTTTTCCAGTCCGTAGTGGTCGCGGTCGAGCACGGTTTTCGCCCGCTTCACGTCAGTGTCGTCTTTTGTCAGAACGCCCCACGGCAGCGACAGCAAAGTCTGCAGGTAATTAAGCTGGATGCTGTAATCGGGGTTCTGCGGGCTGACACGTTCCAGCTTTGCCTGTTCCTTGTTGAAATGTTTCCGTATGTCGTCGGGCAGGTTTTTCTTTGCCGCCAAATCCGCAAGCTCCTTTATGTCCTGCTTATGCGGCGTCTCTCCCAACTCGTTCTGTATGTTCTTGATTTGCTGTTGCAGGAAATATTCCTTTTGCTGCCGGTCAAGCTCCTCGCGTGTCTTGTTGCGTATGTCAGCTTTCAGCGCGGCGAACTGCACCTCGCGGTTCAGGATGGCAAGCAGCTTGTACGCCCGTTCGCTGAGCGAAGAGAAAGCGAGAAGCTCGTTTTTCTCTTTTATTGAGAAAGGGAGGTTCGTGCATACGAAGTTCACGAGAAACGCCTTGTTCGTAATGTTGCGTATGGCCGCTATCGGCTCGCCGTGCAGCGTGTCGTTCTGTTTCAGATAGCGTTCCGTCATTTCGCGGCAGGCATCCGCCAGCGCGGCGAACTCCTTGTCGTCTTCTGGAGGTACGGTTTCTTCCAGAAGCCTCACGTTCCCTTTAAGGTAAGGCTGACGCGAGGTAACACGCAGCAGCTCGCACTTCGCGAAGCCTTGCAGCAGCGCGATATGACTGTTGTCAGGCAGGTCGACCACGCGCAAAACCCTCGCCACAGTCCCCGTCTTGTACAGATCGCCGAAATCAGGTTCGTCGGTGTCGGGGTTCACCTGGCTCGTTACCGCTATGCACGTACTGTCTTTGTTGGCTTTTCTCACAAGCCTGAGACTCGCGCTACGCCCGATAGAACACGGTATGATAATTCCCGGGAACAAAGCCATATTGCGCAGTGGCAGCACTGGGATTTCCCCGTTCACATCAGCATCCGACAAATGCTCTTCGTTGCCGTCATAATCCGTGATTAACGAAAACCGCTTGCTGTTGTCATCTTCTGCCATAAAAATTCAAATGTGCTTTAACAAATAGCTTATTCACCAAAGGTATGCTGCCACGCAATCTGCAAAAGTACTTATTATTTCGCGAACCGATAATCGTATCGCCGCCTATTTTTACCTTTGCAGTATGCCTCGCTCTGCGGACTCTGCGCATGCAAAAGCGATACGATGAGCCATGAAAAGCGACCGCTTCACTTTCCGGCGATTCTGCATCCGGCACGGCGGCGCTTCCATGCGCGTCGGCACGGACGGCGTGCTTCTCGGCGCATGGTGCGGCGCAAGCGGCGCAAGGCGCGTGCTTGATATCGGAACGGGCAGCGGGCTTGTGGCGATAATGCTCGCGCAGCGTACGGAAGCCGTTGTAACAGGGGTGGAAATAGACGGGACGGCGGCGAGGCTGGCGGAGGAAAATGCGCGGAACTGCCCGTGGAGCGACCGTCTGGAGATGGTGCATTGCAACATACGCGCGTTCAAAGGCAGCGGTAAGTACGACCTTATCGTGTCGAACCCTCCCTTTTTCAGCGCGGATGCCGCTCTCGAACACAACGGGAGGAACATAGCGCGGCACACGCTTGCCCTTTCGCACGGAGAATTGCTGGAATCCACCCTCCGCCTGCTTGCAGGCAACGGCTCGCTGGCGGTAATCCTCCCCTGCCCCGAGAGTGACGAATTCGTATTCCACGCATGGGAAAAGGGGCTGCGCCTTTCCCGGCGCACCGACGTGAAAACCGTCCCCTCCAAGCCGTTCAAAAGGACGCTGCTGCAATTTTCGACGGAAAAAACGGGCGGCGTATCGCACGACACGCTCACGCTGTGCGGCGGCGACGGCAGCCGCACGCCAGAATACGCTTCGCTGACGAAAGATTTTTACCTCTGAACGGCGCATTCACGCAGAAACGTCTGCCGCTCCCGGCTTAGGACGCAGGCCAAAAGCCCGCTCCGGCTCCGCGCCGTTAAAGCGCCGCATTCTTGCTTATGCAAGAAAAAACAACTACTTTTGCGCTCAATAGCACAGGCCTGCCGCCGATGAACTTGAAACGCCTGCTTAAAATCCTGGCTGCTGCGCTGATGACGGTTTACGCCGCCAACGCTTCCGCCGACGAGAAGAAGTTCACTCTGGTTATCGACGCGGGACATGGCGGCCGCGACCCTGGCGCGATAGGCATCTATTCAAAAGAGAAAAACATAAACCTCAGCGTGGCTCTCGAACTCGGGCGGCTTGTGGAGTCCGAATGCCCCGACGTGAAAGTCGTCTATACGCGGAAGAAAGACGTGTCGGTCAATCTGCAAGACCGAGCCATCATAGCGAACCGCGCCAGAGCCGACCTGTTCATCTCCGTACACACCAACGCATTGGAGAAAGGGCGCACGGCATACGGGGCGGAGACATATACCCTCGGCATGGCGCGCTCGGACGAGAACCTTGCCGTGGCGAAGCGCGAAAACTCCGCCATACTCGTAGAGGACAATTACAGCGAAAGGTACGCGAGGTTCAATCCCAACTCCTCGGAAAGCTACATCATCTTCGAATTCATGCAGGACGAATACATGAAGCAAAGCGCGAGCCTCGCGAAAAGCATACAGAAACACTACGTGAAGACGGCAGGCAGACAGGACAAAGGCGTGCATCAGGCCGGCTTCCTCGTCCTGCGCGAAACGTCAATGCCGAGTGTGCTTACCGAGCTCGGCTTCATCTCGACGCCGGCCGAAGAAGCCTACCTGAACTCCGACAAAGGAGTGAAAAACCTCGCACGGTCGATATACGAAGGCTTCCTCGACTACAAGCAGTCGCAAGACGGCAAGCAGAGCCCCGCCCCGCCCTAC
>CAZLLM010000030.1:0-8245 GCA_964560405.1 uncultured Prevotella sp. | reverse complement strand
CCGCACTGTGTTGGTTTTTAGAATAAATTCTTACTTTTGCAGCGGAACTGACACGGGTGTCAGTTCCGGTTCCGTGAATTACCTTTTCTTATGGCACAATATAAAGCGGGCATAGACATCGGTTCCACTACGGCCAAGATTGTCGCGCTTCGGGTTTCCGACGGGAGGCCTGTGCTAATGCGCTACGAGCGGCATCAGGCGAGGGTGAGGGAGTGCCTCGGCGGGTTCTTCCGCGAGCTTGCCGCGGCGACGGGCGGCGGCGAGGCGGAGCTGAACATCACCGGGTCGGTGGGCATGGGCGTAAGCGAGAGCTGCGGGCTGCCTTTCGTGCAGGAGGTGGTGGCGGCTTCGAATTACGTGCGCCGCGCGCATCCCGAGGCGCGCACGATGATTGACATCGGGGGCGAGGACGCGAAAGTGGTGTTTTTCGAGGGAGGGCGGCCCGCCGACCTGCGCATGAACGGCAACTGCGCAGGCGGCACGGGGGCGTTTATCGACCAGACGGCCATTCTTCTCGGCGTTTCAAACGAGGAGCTGAGCCGCCTGGCGATGGGGGCGTCGCACGTGTATCCCATCGCGTCGCGCTGCGGTGTGTTCTGCAAGACCGACATACAGAACCTCGTGGCGAAGAACATCCCCCGCGAGGACATCGCGGCCTCGATTTTCCACGCCGTGGCCGTGCAGACCGTGATCACGCTTGCCCACGGATGCAGCATGGCTCCTCCTGTGCTGTTCTGCGGCGGGCCGCTGACGTTCCTGCCCGCCCTGCGGAAGGCTTTCGCCGACTATCTCAGGCTCGGCGAAGGGGACATGATAGCGCCGGAGAACGGCAGCATGACTCCGGCCTGGGGGGCCGCGCTCTCCGGCGGGGGGATGACAGGGACGCCGGAGCTTTTCGCGAGGCTCGCCGACGAGCGGCTCACGCAGAAGACGCACTCATTCCTTAGCCTGCCCCCTGTTTTTGAAAGCGGGGAGGAGCGCGGCAGCTGGCGCATGCGGGCATGCGGACGGGGCGTGCGCAGGGCGAAGCTGAAGGCTGGGGCGCAGGAAGCCTACTTGGGCGTGGATTCCGGCTCTACGACCACGAAAGTGGTGGCTCTCGCACCCGACGGCTCCATGCTTTATTCGTATTACCGCGACAACGACGGAAACCCAGTCAAGGCCGTTGAAGACGGGCTGAAAGGCCTGGCCGCCGCATGCGCCGAAGCCGGCGCGGAGCTGCGCATAGCCGGCTCATGCTCCACCGGCTACGGCGAGGACTTGGTGAGGGCGGCTTTCGCGATGGACTCCGGCGTCGTGGAAACCATCGCCCATTACCTGTCGGCTAAGGAAATAAGCCCCGAAGTGTCTTTCATCCTCGACATCGGCGGGCAGGACATGAAGGCGGTCTTCGTGGACAGGGGAGTGATAAACCGCATTGAGATTAACGAGGCCTGCTCTTCCGGCTGCGGCTCGTTCATAAGCGCTTTCGCCCGTTCTATGGGATACAGCGTGGCGGAGTTCGCTGACGAAGCGTGCCGCTCGGCTCACCCCTGCGACCTCGGCACACGCTGCACCGTATTCATGAACTCGAAAGTGAAACAGGTGCTGCGCGAGGGCGCGTCTGTGGCCGACATCGCCGCAGGCCTGTCGTACTCTGTCGTGAAAAACTGCCTTTACAAGGTGCTGCAGCTGAAAAACACGTCGGAGCTGGGGAAGCATATTGTGGTGCAGGGGGGGACGATGCGCAACGATTCCATAGTGCGCGCGCTCGAAAAACTGTCGGGAGCCACTGTGCACCGCAGCGACTGCCCTGAGCTTATGGGGGCGGTGGGGTGCGCGCTGTACGCGATGCGGCGCGGCGCGGGCGCTGGCGTTACCGTGGGCGGAATGCTGGAGCACGCGCGGTTCACGTCGCGGCAGCTTCATTGCAAAGGGTGCGAGAACCGCTGCATGGTTACGCAATACCTCTTCGGCGGCGGGCGGCGCTATTATTCCGGCAACCGCTGCGAAAAAGTGTTCTCCAACCGTGGAGGAAAGGCCGAGCCGGGCGTAAACGCCTACGGACGCAAGCTGCAGCTGCTTTTCGGCCGGGAGCGGCGCGTGGCAGACCCGTTGCTGCGCATCGGGATACCGCGATGCCTCAACATATACGAGGAGTACCCTTTCTGGCATACGCTGCTGACGGGATGCGGAATAGAGGTGGAGCTGTCATCTCCGTCAGATTATTCGCGGTATGAGCATACGGCAGGCTGCGTTATGAGCGACAACATCTGTTTCCCCGCGAAATTGGTGCACAGCCACATAGAGGACTTGGCGGCGAAAGGCGTCGACCGCATATTCATGCCTTTCGTAGTGTTTGAGAAAAAGGACGGCGGCCAGCAGAACAGCTACAACTGTCCGATAGTCTCAGGGTATTCCGAAGTGGTCAAGAGCTCCCAAACGGTAGGAGTGCCGGTAGACGCGCCGGTAATAACATTCAAGGACGAAAGGCTTCTTTACAAGCAATGCCGCGAGTACCTGCGGCCTTTCGGCGTAAAAGAAAACGACTTGCGCAAGGCCTTTGCCGATGCTTTGCGGCAGCAGGCAGGCTGTGAAGCGGAACTGGCCGCGTTCAACCGAAGCGCCCTCGCCGGAGCGCGGGAAAAGAAACAGCTCACAGTAATGCTTGCGGGGCGGCCGTACCATACGGATCCGCTTATACAACACAAAGTGTCGGACATGATTGCAAGTATGGGCGTTTGCGTCATAACTGACGACATTGTAAGGGGCGAGGACATCCCTATAACCGACACAATATACCTTTCGCAATGGGCGTACCCCAACAGGATAATGAAAGCGGCCAAGTGGGCGGGGGCGCAGAGCAGCGATGTCCAGTTCATGCAGCTTACTTCTTTCGGCTGTGGGCCTGACGCTTTCCTTGTGAATGAGGTGCGTGCCACGCTCGGGCGTTACCGCAAGAACCTCACGCTCTTGAAAATCGATGACGTGAACAATATCGGCTCTATAAAGCTGCGGGTGCGTTCTTTGGTGGAAAGTGTCCGCTTCGGACGGCGCGAGCCCGCCTGCGGCAGAGAGGGATTGCCGGAGTCAACGCCTTTGTTCACGAAAGCGGAACGCCGCCGCAAACTCATAGCCCCGTTCTTCACCCCGTTCCTTTCGCCGTTAATCCCTTCGGCAATGAAAGTGGCAGGCTTCGAAGTGGAGAACCTCCCGATGAGCGACGGGGAATCATGCGAGTTGGGATTGAAGTATTCCAACAACGAAGTATGCTACCCCGCCACGCTTATCGTAGGCGATGTCGTAAAGGCGTTCAAGAGCGGGATGTATAATCCCAACGAAACCGCCGTGATAATAACGCAAACCGGCGGACAGTGCCGGGCAAGCAACTACGTGGCGCTTATCAAAAGGGCTCTCCTCGCCAACGGCTACGATAACACGCCTGTCGTGCCGCTCTCTTTCGGCAGCGGGATTGCCAACGAGAACCCCGGCTTCGACATTGCATGGCGCAAGCTTATTCCGGTCGCTCTGGCGACAATGCTGTACAGCGACGTAGTGGCGAAACTTTATTATGCGACAGTTGCACGCGAATGCGCAAAAGGCAGGGCAGCAGCCTTGCGTGACGAGTTTCTTGACAGAGCCAAGCCGATAATAGAGGCGAACCGCCCGAAAGAACTTACGACCCTCGCGGCGGAGGCCGCCGTGCGTTTCAATGAGGCTTGCCTTGACAAGGAAGTGCCGAAAGTGGGAATAGTAGGCGAGATATTCCTCGAATTCAACCCTTTCGCCCAAAAGAACGTTACGGAATGGCTCATAAGCAAGAACCTTGAAGT
The DNA here is from genome assembly GCA_964560405.1 of uncultured Prevotella sp. Taxonomy (GTDB): domain Bacteria; phylum Bacteroidota; class Bacteroidia; order Bacteroidales; family Bacteroidaceae; genus UBA6398. Next base: position 4,433 of record CAZLLM010000030.1, on the reverse strand, counting down.
GTCGCCGCCGCTTATAACCGACTTTTTCACGCAGAGCTTCGTCAACTTGCGCACGAAAGAAAAGACCTTCCTCGAAAGAAAGCGCATACCTTCTGCGCTGGTCGATATTCTGTACCGCTTGGTGTCTAAGAAGATAAGGAAATTCAACGAAGCATGCGGCGCATTCCGCTATTTCACTCCTTTCGACGACATCCGCGAGAAAGCGGAGCACGCCTCCGGCCTTATAACGCTCAACGCGCAGTTCGGCGAAGGCTGGCTCATATCGGGCGAAATGGCGGCCTATGCAGCACGCGGCATAAACCACGTGGTGAGCCTGCAGCCTTTCGGCTGCATTGCCAACCATATCATAGAAAAGGGAATAGAGAAAAGGATAAAGGCGGCGTTCCCTTCGATGAACATTCTTTCGCTTGATTTTGACAGTTCCGTGAGCGACGTGAACATCTTGAACCGCCTGCTGCTTTTCATCGACAGCGTAATGCGGGAGAATAAATGAGCGGAGGCAAGTACGGCAGCCAAGAGCTGCGGATGATACATACGGCGCGGCGGCTTTTCACTGAGAAAGGCTTCGCCGGGACGACAATGAGCGACATAGCTTCCGAAACGGGCGTGAAGCGATCCACACTGCATTATCATTTCGCGAACAAGGACGTGATGTTCCAGGCAGTGTTCGGCACGATGGTCGAAAGCCTTGTGCCGCGTCTTCAGGAAATAATGCAAAGCGACCTGCCTTTCATGGAGCGTCTGGAGCTTATGATAGACGAATACTTCATGCGTTTCACTGAAAACCCTTCGTTCCCCCGCTTTATCATGAGCGAAATACAGCGCGACGTAGACCGCCTCATAGACACCGCAAAGGCGATGCACGTAGATGAAGTGTTCTCAGGAATACGCGCCGCGCTCGTCGTTGAAATGGATGAGGGGAGAATACGCCCCGTGCCGGTCAGCGTAGTGTTCACAACGTTCTACGGGCTGATAACATTCCCCTTTCTTTCGAAACAGCTATACGTGTCGTGGCTCAGAATGAGCGGCGGTGAGTTTCAAGTGATGATAGAAGAATGGAAAACTTATGTCCTCAGGCAAATGAAAAGTCTGCTGCTGGATTGAACGGAGGCATCACGTCTTGTATACGCCGTGTGCCGCAGGGCAGTGCGGACGCAACATATAAACCACATTAGTATGAAACATCTCCACGTACATCCCGAACCTGACGCTTCGCTCCGCAAAGCCTACATTCTGGCAATCGCGTTCAATGTGCTTTTCCTCGCTGTAGAGGCGGTGTTGGGTTGGATATACGGTTCTTTGGGCTTGCTTTCTGATGCCGGACACAACCTTGCAGACGTGTTCAGCCTGCTCCTTGCCCTATTCGCGCTCAGGCTGGCTAAGGCAGGCCCCGTGCGCAACTTCACATACGGGTATAAGAAAGGCACAATACTTATCTCGCTCCTCAATGCGATAATACTCCTTGCTGCCGCCGGGGCGATAACCGTGGAGAGCCTGCACAAGTTCTCCAATCCGATGCCGGTAGACGGCGCGGTGGTCTCGTGGACGGCGGGCGTCGGAATCTTCGTGAACGGGCTGAGCGCGTTGCTGCTGATGAAAAAACGCGCTGGCCGCCTTGATGCCGAAAGCGCGTTCCTCCATTTGGTCGCCGATGCCCTCGTGTCGGTCGGCGTAGTGGTTTCGGGCGTAGTAATGTCCCTCACTGGGTGGTACGCCGCCGACCCCGCAATCAGCCTTGTGGTCGTGGCCGTGATACTCGTTTCTACATGGAGTCTGCTATCACAGAGCCTGCGCCTTTCGCTTGACGGCATACCCGATAACATTGACATTGGCGGGATTTCGGCGGGTGTTGAAGCCGTTCCAGGCGTGGAGGGCATGCATCATATGCACGTGTGGCCTATCAGCACCACCGAAGTAGCGATGACAGCGCACATCGTGCTGGACGACATCGGAAGAATGGAACAGGCGAAGCGCGAAATCCGTCGCCTCCTGCTCGCCGAAGGCATAAGCCACGCCACGCTCGAATTCGAAAGGCACGGCGAGGCGTGCGATTCCAAAGACTTCGGACTTGGCGCGTTTTCAAATCATCGGTTAAATAAAACTAAATAAGATTAAACCGGCAGAGTGGGGACAGGAGGAAAAACTATATTTGCATTAAGAAGTTGAATCCCGCACTGCGGCATCGTGGCAAGCACTGCCATTGTGAGGTATGTAAAATCGGATATGAAAATGAAGCACAACGGGTTGAAGGTTCTGGTGGCTTATTTTTCGGCGACGGGAGAGACCCGCAGGGCGGCGGAAAAAGTGGCGTCGGTTACAGGGGCGGATTTGTATGAAATAGCCCCCGAAACGCCGTACACTGCCGCTGACCTTGACTGGAACGACAAGGGCTCGCGCAGTTCGGCGGAAATGCGCGACCCCGCCTCGCGTCCCGCGATAAAAGGCTCTTGCGCCGGCATCGGACTGTACGGCACGGTGTTCATCGGTTTTCCGATATGGTGGTACACCTTTCCCGCGATTGTTAATACGTTCATAGAATCGCACAATCTCAGCGGCAAGACTCTCGTGCCTTTCGCGACATCGGGCGGAAGCGCAATCGGCAGAGCCTGCAAAGACTTGAAAGAATCCTATCCCGGCTACGACTGGGCGGAAGGCATGCTGCTTAACCGGTGTCCGGAGCAAGAACTCAGAGAATGGGCGGAGAAAGTGCTGAAGTGAGGTTCCACAAAGACCGCGTCGCATGAGGCAGAGGAGCGGCGGCCTCGGAAACGGCGGATTACGCAAACAAATTACAAATACAAATACAAATACAAAGACAAACCCAAATCAAAACTCAAACCCAAAAACAAAAACAAACCAGGACAATATGCAAAGCGCAGGAACCCTTAAGCTGTATTCTTTGGATTTCAGCAACGCCAAGACCTATAAGGTGGCGGCTCTGTTCGTAACCGGCAACATCGTGTTGCCGCAGCTCTTTCATTTGATTCCGCAAGGCGGAACGGTATGGCTCCCTATTTATCTGCTGACGCTTGTAGGGGCGTACAAATACGGCTGGAAAGCCGGGCTTCTCACCGCCGTGGCTTCGCCGCTCGCGAACTCGCTTCTCTTCGGAATGCCCTCGGCGGACGGAATGCCCGCGATACTTATGAAATCCGTGCTGCTTGCCCTGTTCGCCGGGTTCGCCGCGGCCCGTGCCGGGAAAGCGCCGCTGTGGATGCTCGCCGCCGTGGTTTTGTCGTACCAGGCTGCCGGCACGCTGGGCGAATGGGCGGTGAAAGGCGACCTCTTCCTCGCGGCGCAAGACTTGCGGCTCGGCGTTCCGGGCATGACGCTCCAGGTATTCGGCGGATGGTCAGTAATAAATTATCTAATCAGAAAATAACCATGTACAAAATAACGATAATACCAGCAATTACGATGGCAGCAGCTGTTTCCGCGTCGGCGCAGTCGAAAGTCTACATGACACGGCAGATAACGCCCGAAGCGTTAGTGAAGATCTATCAGGCTCTCGGCCGCCCGGCTGACGGACGGCGCGTTGCGGTGAAAATCAGCACAGGAGAGGCCGGCAACCCCAACTACCTGCAGCCGACTCTCATCAGGCAGTTGACAGACACCGTTCACGGCACTATTGTGGAGTGCAACACGGCTTACGCCGGCAAGCGCAACACCTTCGAGGCGCACTGGAAGACAGTCCGCGAGCACGGCTTCGACGCGATCGCCCCCGTAGACCTCATGGACGAGGAGGGGCAGATGAACATCCCCGTCAGAGACACGAAGCACATAAAGCACGACATCGTGGGCAGCCACCTCTCGCGCTACGACTACATGATCAACCTCGCCCACTTCAAGGGGCACGCGATGGGCGGCTTCGGCGGCGTGCTTAAAAACGCCAGCATAGGCGTCGCCTCAGCGGACGGCAAGACGTACATCCATTCGGCGGGGAAATCCGACAAGGTGGAAACGCTTTGGGACAACATAGCCGGACAGGACGACTTCCTCGAATCGATGGCGGCGGCGGCGCAGGCCGTACACGACTACTTCAAGGGGAACGTCGTTTACATCAACGTGATGAACAACATGTCGGTAGACTGCGACTGCGACGCCCACCCGTCCGAAGCCGTGATGGCCGACTACGGGATACTCGCTTCCTCCGACCCCGTGGCTCTCGACAAGGCCTGCGTGGACATAGTCTTCAACATGAAGCCTTCGGAGGGCAACGACAACGCCCCCATGATAGAACGCATCAACAGCCGACACGGTACGCACACTATCGATTACGCGGCCGAAATAGGGCTCGGCTCGCTCGAATACGAAATTGTGGACTTGGACAAGATGTGAATCATTTCCGCCGCCCCCGCTTCCGCCGCGCCCCATTTTTGAACGGGCGCGGCGTTTCATTTGCTCTGGCCGCAAGAGCAGGCGGAAATAACCCC